>NZ_SMKO01000146.1 GCF_004348685.1 Nonomuraea deserti
CGGTGGGCTGCGCGGTCTCCGTCCTGGTCGGGACGGACGTCGGCGTGCCCGTGGGCCGCTCGGCCGAGCGGGTCGGCACGGCCGTCGGCTGGACCGCCGTGGGCGTGTACGTGGGGATCGGCAGGGGCGTGGGCGTGTCCTTCTGGCCGAGCGCCTCGTCGTACTTGCCGACCCGGTGGCCGCTGCCGTCCTTCTCGATGACCAGGGCGGTCTCGCTGAACTGGTCGTTCACCCAGAGCAGCCCGTCCTTGACGAACACCTCCAGCGGCCCGGCCTTGCCCGTGACGACCTTCTCCGGCTCGAACTTCTTGGCCACGGTGTCGTACACGATGAGCCGGCCCGTGCTCTCGTTCGCGATGTAGATCCGCCGGCCGAGCGCCTGCGGCCGGCCGAGCTTGCCGCCCTTCACCGCGACGGTCGTCAAGGCGCCGCTGGCCGTGTCGACCAGGACGAGCGCGCCCTGCGCGGGCGCCAGCACGGGCACGATGTTGCTCTCGGCCACGGCCGGTACGAGCAGCCCGCCGGTGCCCGCGTCGGTGACGGTGCTGGGCAGGCTGACCTCCAGGCGGGTGCCGGTCGATCCGATCACCATGGCGGAGGCGCGGGCGGAGTTGGTGACCAGGGGCACGCCGTTCGCGATCGTCAGCGTGAGCGGGTCGCCCGGCTCGCCGACCGTCACGGCCTTCCCCTTCTGGGCGCCGTTGATCTGGACGAGCGTGCCCTCCTCGGGAACGGGCACCCAGAGCGTGCCGTTCTTGTCGATGCCCGCCTGCCCGAGCGGCGGCTTCAACGTGATGGGCGTGCCGACCGTGGCCACGGTGAGCGGGTCGAGCTGCTGGACGGTGCCGCCGCGCGGGTCCAGCGCGTACGCCTTGCCCGCCGCCATGACGACCTCCATCCCGCCCGCGCCGAGTTTGCCGGTCTGGGCGACCTCCAGCTGGGTGGAGTCGATGCGGCTGACCTTGCCCGTGGACTCGTCGACGACGAGCACGTTGTCGCCGTCCTGCATGACCTTGAGCGCGTCGCCTTCTGACGAGGCGAGGTCGACCCGGCCGTCCACCTGCCCGGACAGGCCGTTGGCGTGCACGACCTCGCCGTTGAGCGCGCTGGCCAGCCAGGCTCCCACGTCGGAGAGCTTGGGCCGGGCGCTCGACACTCCCGCGCCCAGGAACAGACCGGCCCCCACCAGCACGGCGACGAGCACGGACGCGACGATTCCCGCCACGCGCCGCCCCGCCGTACTTCGCCACCTCATGGCCACTTATTCACACCCCGCGACATTTGTGCACATGCGTATCCGCGGACACCTTAGGGGCGGGCCTGCGCCTGAGAACGTTCCTTCAAACAACCTGGAAATGTCGGGTCAGCGCACGTCGCGCTGCCGATCCTCGATGGCGCGCAGCTGCTCCTCCATCGACGTCTCGTACGACTCCAGCAGATCGCTGAAGTTCTCGTCGGGCAGGCCGACGCCGAGCGTGCCCGCCATGACCGCCTCGACCTTCCGCGCCACGTCGTCCTGGGCCTCCTGCGCGGCCCGCAACATCGCCTCGGCCAAGCGCCGGCTGTCCATGCGCATGGCGCGCGGCGCCAGCTCGACCTCCGTCAGCCGGCCCGATGGGCCGACCGTCACACGCACCTGGCCGTCGGCCGCCTCGCCGCGGCCGAGCGCCACGTCGATCTCACTCCTGAGTTCCTCGACGCGGGCCAGCATCTCCTCCGCCCGCGCGGTGATGCGTTCCAGATCCTCGGGGTCGAAGTCGTTCAACGTACCTCCCGGCTCTTTGCGGGGAGAGTACGGCGGGCCGAGTCCATTTCGGAAAAAGTTGAAGCGTGTCCGAAGCGATTGCGCGTACACGAACATTAATGGAACATTTCCCCCAAGGAGCCGGCTGGGAAAAACGCCTTACCGGTGGCGGGCACGCGCACGCCTGCGGCCGCCTGTCCCGGGCCCGCAAGTCCTCCCCCAGGGAAAGGTGTTCGTGTGAGTCAAGGGTTCGTCTCCATTGGCCCCGGCGGTCTCGACGAGCTCCACAAGGCGGGCAAGGCGTGCGCCGACACGGCCGCCGCGCTCTCCGGGATCCTGCGCGAGTTCCAGGCCGGCGCCGCCCCCGAGGTGGACACGTACGACCTCATCGAGGAGGGCGCCGCCGAGTTCGCCAAGGGCTACGAGGCGTTCTTCAACGGCCTGTCGTCGGCCCTGTGGAAGCGCGAGACGACCCTGGTGCAGCTCGCCGACGGGCTGCGGGCCGGCGCGGCCTCCTACGACGCCGCCGACAGCGGGCGGTCCGAGCCGCCGCCGGCGCCCAAGGTCAGCGAGCCGCCCGACCCCGGCACGGTGTCGATCATCTGGAACGCCACCCTGGACATGCTCGGGATGGGCGGCGCGTACGAGGAGCAGCTCACCCAGATGCGCGAGAGCTGCCTGGCCACCGCGAAGAGCCTCAGGGACGTGCACGACACGCACATCTCCGCGATCGAGGCGCACGTCGGCCGGGCGGACTGGAAGGGCGACGCCGCCGACGCCTTCCGCGAGGCCTGGCGCACCCACGTGAACCCGCCGGAAGGCAACGCCGAGACGCCGAACCTCGCCGCCCTGGCCGCGCGGACCGACGAGGCGGCCGCGATCATCGACAACGCGATCAAGGCCACCCAGGAGACCAAGAAGTACGTCGCCCTCTTCCTGGCCACCCTCGGGGTGACCGTGGGGGTGGGCGCGGCGCTGAGCCTGGGCGCGAGGGCCGTCAACCGGCTGGCGGCACGCCAGGCGCTCGGCAGGGTGGCGCTCATGCTGTCCACCCGCCACGCGAAGCTCGGCGCCATGCTGCTCCGCCTCAACAGGATGCTGGGGCTCCGCTCCGGGACCCGGCTGCTGGGAGCCAAGGAGGCCGGGCGCACGGTGTTGTCGGCGTACGCGAAGAACGCGGGGCTCGTGGCAGGCACCAACTACGTCAACTCCAGCCTGGCCAACACCCTGCGGGGACGCGAGGACCCGTGGGGGATCAACGTCAAGATGGCCGGCACGCTGACCGGCCTGTCGCTCCTCGGCGGAGGTGTCGGCTTCGTGAAGGGCCTCGCCCCCGTGGCGCGGCTGGCGCAGAACCATCCGATGGCCTTCGCCATCGGGCTCGAAGGAGCGCTCAACGCGGGCGCCAGCACCGGCCTCAGCCTGCTCTACGACGGCAAGCCGCTGGGCGCGGCGCTGAAGGACGGCCTGACCGTCGGCGGCGTCAGCGCCCTGTTCGGCGGCGGGTACGCGCGGTTCCTGCGCGACAGGACCGGCCTGCGCCACCACGCCTTCCACAAGGCGGACAAGTGGAATCTCAGGCTGTCGGCGGCGGACCCGTCGAAGCCGCTGACGCCGATGAACGCGCGCTTCACCCCCCGCCTCTTCTCCTGGATGGACCCGGCCAAGCACGGGTACGTGCCGGTGGTGGGGCGAGGCGCGGGCGACCCCACAACCGTCTGGGCGCCGAAGAACAGCGTGTCGGCCAGGGTGCGGGAGTTCCAGCTATGGAACCCCCAGGCGGCGCTGAACAAGATCAGCAACTGGCCCAAGGCCGCGCAGGCGCCCGCGCAGGGGCTGCTGAACTTCAGCGCCAAGCCGGTCGGCACCTTCCTGGACGGCTCGCCCTTCGTGAAGGGCCGCCTGCTGGGCCTCCTGCCCGGAACGATCTCCTACGGCCTGGTGCCGCGCGGCCAGGTCGACACCCCGCCGTTGTCCGTCCCCGAGCACGACGACTGGACGTCCAAAGCTCCCGTCCCGCCGCCGGAACAGGCCGTGCCCGAGCCGCCGCCCACGCTGGGCGGCGGGGAGCGGGTCGTGGCGCCCGGCGACACGCTGGGGAACATCGCCGTGGACGAGTACGGCGACCCACGGCACGCGCAGACCATCTACGAGGCCAACGACCACATCGACGGCATCACCCCCGATCACATCGAACCCGGATGGCAGCTCAACATCCCCGAGATTCCCGCCGGCGACAGGCCCTCCTGAGAGGGCGCGGCCGGCGCCCGGCAAGGCGCCGGGTGACCGGACGCGCCAGGCCCCGTGCCCGCCCTGCCGCCGGAGCAGACCCCCACGCGGGCTTCAGGCCAACCGTAGGAGCACAATGATCCGGATCGAGCAAAACTGCGCGAGACCGCCCGCACGATGGGAGGTCTCTGAGTGGCGGGCCCCTTCGACCCGATCCTGGACCCGGTCAAGACGCTGACCAACGCGGTGGCGTCCATCGGCGGGGAGGAGCAGGAGCGGCGGCTGACGGACATGGCCGCCGCCTGCCGCCGCTCAAGAGCACCATCGAGGGCCTGGAGCCGCTCCTCCAGGCCGGGTCGGCGACGACGCCGACGTGCTCCGCGACAAGTGGGATGACCACCTGGCGGCCGAGTACAGACAAGAGGCGGCCGCTCACCTCGAGAACGCCGCGGCGGTGCTGCACCAGGCGGTGGAGTCCTCCCAGAAGACCAGGCAGGCACTCGACCACCTCATCACGTCACTGATCGTCTCCGTCTCCGCCGGCGCGCTCGCCTCGCTCGTCGCGGCGGGCCTGAGCACGTACGCGGTGTGGGCGTCGAGCGCCGCCACCGCCGCCCGCAGGACGTCGGTCGCCTCGGGCATACTCAGCCGCTTCTCCGCCGCGCGCTCCCTCGCCGCCTCGGCCATGCGCACGTTCGCGACCGTCGGCAGATCGAAACTGGTACGTGGGCTCGCGCTGGATCAGCCCGTCGTAAACCACGCCGGGATCATCCCCGTTCGCCGTTACGGCCGGCAAACCTGTCAACCATCGGGTGGCCGGTCGCAACCTCCGGCCGTACCGGCGGGCGGGGCGGCGTTCCTAATGTGCGGGACATGGACAGGAGAAGGAGACACGCGATGATCGCAGGGGCCGCGGCGCTCCTGCTCTCCCAGGGTTGCGGCACGCCGGCGCCGAGCACCTCGCGAAGCGCCGGCGCGTCGTCGGGGGCGAGCCCCACACGAAGCGCCGGCGCGTCGTCGGGGCCGAGCCCCACACGAAGCGCGCCGGCCACGCGGGGCGCCGGCGCGGCCGGTCCGGAGGTGGAGCTGGACAGCGGGCGGATTCGAGGGGTCTATGACGGCGATGTCGCGAGATATCGCGGGATCCCGTACGCCCAGCCGCCCACCGGCGACCTGCGCTGGCGCCCGCCCCGGCCCGTCGCCCGCTGGCGGGGCGTCCGCGACGCGACGACGTCCGGTCCCGCCTGCCCCCAGGCCAGCGAGAACCCCAAGGAGAGCAGCGAGGAGGAGGACTGCCTCACCCTCGACGTCACCGTCCCCAGAAAGGCAGACCCCAGAAAGGCAGACCCCAGGAACGCGGGCTCCAGGAACGCGGGCTCCAGGAAGACAGGCGGCGGGAAGACGGGCGGCGGGAAGACGGGCGGCGGGTCCAGGCCGGTGATGGTCTGGTTGCACGGCGGCGGCTTCTCCGCGGGGCGCGGCGCCGACTACGACCCCCGCCGCCTGGCCGTTCAGGGCAGCGCCGTCGTGGTCACCGTGGAGTTCAGGATCGGCGTGCTCGGCTACCTCGCGCTGCCTGGGATGTCCGGTGGGGGCACGTTCGGGCTGCAGGACCAGCAGGCCGCGCTGCGCTGGGTACGGCGGAACGCGGCGGCGTTCGGCGGCGACGCGGGCAACGTGACGTTGTTCGGCGAGTCGGGCGGCGGCATCGCCACCTGCGGCCAGCTCACCGCGCCCGGCAGCAGGGGCCTGTTCCACAAGGCGATCATCCAGAGCGGCAGCTGCGGCACGGCCCTCCTGCCGAACGCGACCGGTCCCGGGACGCCGCGGTACCCGTTCTGGCGCCCGTTGAAGGAGACGTACGCCGCCGCGCGCTCGGCGGCGCGGCAGGTGGGCTGCCCGGCGGGCGATGACGCCGGGCAGACGCTCGCCTGCCTGCGCGGCAGACCGGTCAAGGACCTGCTGGAACTCACGGGGATGTTCACGGCCGCGTCGTACGGCGGCCCCGCGCTGCCCGTCTCCCCCGAGCGGGCGCTGCGCGAGGGGGACTTCGCCCGCGTGCCCGTGCTCACCGGGCACACCGGCAAGGAGGCATTGCTGTTCGCCGGCGTACTGAGCCTGCTGGGCAGGCCGGTCACCGACGAGAACCTCCCTGACCTCCTCCGTCAGGGCTTCGGCCGCAGGGCGGAGGAGATCGCCCGCCGCTACCCCAGGGACGAGTACGCCACGCCGATGGAGGCGTGGGCCGCCCCGAACACCGACGCCATGTTCGCCTGCCCCCACGCGCGCGACGGCGACGCCCTGGCCCGCGGGACGAAGGTGTTCGCCTACGTCTTCGCCGACGACACCGCGCCGCCGTTCGTCCCGTCGTTGCCCGGGTTCCCTGCCGGGGCCGGGCACGCCTCGGAACTGGCGTACCTGTTCGACGTGCGGGACAAGCCGATCGATCTGGACGGCGAGCCCGTGCCGCTCACCGAGACCCAGCTGTCGGTGGCGCGGGATATGGTGGCCGCCTGGACCTCGTTCGCGCGGACCGGCACACCGTCCTCCAGCGGCCGTGCCTGGCGGCGATGGCGACCAGGAGCGCGCGTCGCGCACCTGATCACCGAGCAGCCGGGAAGCACCGCGACGACGCCCGCGCCCCGGTGCGCCCACCTCGACCGACCATGACCAGCGCCACGTCACCTCCGAGCGGCACCAGGAGGGCTCAGGCCTTCCTGGTCGTCCTCATGGCGGCGTTCGCGCTGCTCGACCTGGCCATCTTCCGCGGCGTCCAGCGCACCAGCGGCCCGCTCGGCCCGGCCGCGGGGCTGGTGCTGAGCCTGCTCGCCGACGCCTGCCTGCCGTTCCTCGTGCGCTTCCCGGGTGCGGTCGCCGTGGTCGCCTGCGCGGCCACGGCGCTGGCGGCGGTGGGTGACACGCTGGCCCCGGGGGCCTTCACGCCGCTCGATCCGGTGACGCCGGTGACCGCGCCGCTGTGCACGCCGGTGATCGTGTGGTTCGTCGTCAACCGGGTGCCGCGCCGGCAGGCGGTGGCGTACGTCGCGGTCCTGGCGCTCGCCGCCACCCGGCCGTGGACTCCTGAATGGGAGACGGCCTACGCCGGGGTCGTCGCCACGGTCCTGCCGGCCGTGCTCGGCCTGTACGCGCGCGCCCACCGCGAGTTGCTGCGGTCGTTGCGCGAGCGGGCGGAGAGCACCGAGCGCGAGCGGCTGCTGCTCGCCGAGCGGGCCAGGGCGGCCGAGCGGCAGCGGCTGGCCGGCGAGATGCACGACATCGTCACCCACCACGTCACCGAGATCGTCCTGGCGGCGGGGGCGCTGAAGGTGTCGGCGGCCGACCACGGGGTCCGGGCGGCGGCCGAGCACATCCGCGATGCGGGCTCGCGCACGCTGACGGAGTTGCGCGACCTGATCGGCATCCTGCGCCACGGCCACGCGCACGACCCCGGCGAGCCCGCGCGCGTCACGCTCGACCCGTCCGGCCTGGACGTCCTCACCGGCTCCGCCACCGCGGCGGGAAACCCGGCCACCCTGCGGGTCACCGGCACGCCGGAGGCGGTGACCCCGGCGATCGCCAGGGGCGCGTACCGCGTGGTGCAGGAAGCGCTCACCAACGCCAGGAAGCACGCGCCCGGCGCGGCCGTCGAGGTCGAGCTCGTCCATGACCGCGACACGCTGACCGTCACGGTGGCCAACGCCCCTCCCCCGGCGGGGTGCGCGCCCGGCGGGTCCGGGCTCGCGGCGAGCGGCTCAGGGCTGGGTCTCGACGGGCTCCGGCGGCGGATCGCCCTGCTCGGCGGCCGGTTCGCGGCGGCCCCGGCGCCCGGTGGCGGCTTCCGGGTGTCGGCCACCCTGCCCGCGTCCGTGCCCACGGACGGCTCCCTGGACGTCCCGTGATCAGAGTGCTCGTGGCCGACGACGATCCCATGGTCCGCCATCACCTCCGCACCATTCTCACCTCGGAAGGCGAGGTCGAGGTGGTGGCGGAGGCCGAGGACGGCGCGGAGGCGGTGGAGGCCGTGCTGCGCGCCGCGCCCGACGTCGTGCTGATGGACATCAGGATGCCCGGCGTGGACGGCATCACCGCCACCGCCGAGATCGCCAGGCTGCCCGCCCCACCGGTGGTGGTCGCCCTCACCACGTTCGACTCCGACGCCCACGTGCTGCGCGCCCTCCAGGCCGGGGCGAGCGGGTTCCTGGTGAAGTCGACCCCGCCGGAAGACCTGCTCGACCTGGTCAAGGTCGCGGCCCAGGGCGCCACCGTGCTCTCGCCGTCCGCCGCCCGCCACCTCGTGTCGCGCTCGGCGCCGGCGGACGGCGCCGAGCGGGAGAAGCTGGCCACGCTGAGCGAGCGCGAGCGCGACGTCCTCGCCTGCCTCGGCGAGGGCCTGACCAACGGCGAGATCGCGGCCCGGCTGTTCCTGTCCGACTCCACCGTCAAGAGCTACATCTCGCGCCTGCTGGGCAAGCTCGGCCTCGCCAATCGCACGCAGGCGGGCCTGCTCGCCCACCGGGCCGGTCTGCCCGGCCCGTGAGCGAGGCCGCGATGTCATGACGTCGAGATGACACGTGTCATGAGGAGCCGGTGACACCGCGGACTGCCCGTGACCTGCCCGGATACATCAGGATGTTGGCCATGATCTCCCCTCGAATGCGACGCACCAGGCGGCTGGCCGCCGCGGCCGCGCTGCTCACCACGGCGACCCTCACGGCAACTCCTGGCACGGCGGCCGCCGCTCAGGATCCCGCGCTCGACCGGCAGGCGCTGCAGCAGTCGCTGGACGCCGCGCACAAGGCGGGGATGTACGGCATGCTCTCGACGGTCCGCGACGGGAACCAGACGTGGCAGGGCGCCACCGGCGTCGCCGACGTGACCACCAAGCGGCCGATGCACCCGAGGATGACGCACCGGGTCGGCAGCATCTCCAAGACCTTCGCGTCCGTGGCCGTCCTGCAGCAGGTGGCGCGCGGCACCATCGAGCTGGACGCCCCCATCGGCCGCTACCTGCCCGACCTCGTCCCCGGCGAGCGCGGCGAGCAGATCACCGTGCGGATGTTGCTCAACCACACCAGCCACATCGCCGACTACCTCGGTCCGGCGTTCCCGTCGCTGCTGGAGGGCAAGACCAGCAGCCTGGACGAACACCGTTTCCGCGAGATCAAGCCGACGGAGCTGGTGCAGCTGGGCCTGGAGGCGACCCCGACGGGCAAGCCGGGCGCGACGCCGGGCTCCTACTCCAACACCAACTACGTGATCATCGGGCTGCTGCTGGAGAAGGTCACCGGCGAGAACGCCGAGCGCCACATCACGCGCAACGTGATCCGCAAGGCGGGCCTGCGGCACACGTCCTACCCGCGCACGCCACGCATCCCCGGGCCCCACTCGAAGGCGTACGAGTCGTGGTACGGGCTGATCGATCCGCCGCGCGACTACAGCGTCTACGACATGTCCTATGTGCGCACCGCCGGGGACATGGTCTCCACGATGGACGACCTCAACCGGTTCTACCGGGAGTTGCTGCGCGGGCGGCTGATCGGCGCGGAGCAGATGGCCGAGATGCAGAAGACGGTGCCCGTGCGCGTGGGCGGCGGATACCTGGTCTACGGCCTCGGCCTCTATGCCGCCGACCTGCCGTGCGGCCGGTTCTGGGGGCACGACGGAGCCGTCTTCGGCATGGGCGCCCAGTCGCTGTCCAGCCCGGACGGCAACCGCCAGGTCTCGTTCGGGATGAACCTGATGAAGTACCAGAAGATCGGCGACGACGGCCAGCTGGAGCCGAGTGAGATCGACACCGCGATGGCGAACCACCTGGTCCTGGCGCTGTGCGGGAAGGGCGGCGCGACCGCGAAGTCGGGGCAGAAGCCGATCGTGCCGCTCCCGGGGAGCCGGATGACCGTCAAGCGCTGACCGTCCTCTCCGTCGGGTTCGCCGCCTGGGTTCGCCGCCTGGTTCGCGCCGCAGTTCGCGGTGCGGACCAGGCGGGGCCGGGGCCCGGCATGTCGCTGTTCCGCCCTTCCCGCCAGGCCTTACGCGGGGTGCTATGTGCATTTGTCCACACACGCTCCATGTGTGGATTTGTCCACAGATGATCGCGGCGAGTCTCCGTAATGTCCCTGGTGCCGGGAACGACCGGCACACCGAAACGGGGAGGGAACCCAATGCGTAAGACCCTTGCGATCGCGGCTCTGGCCGGCTCGATGGCCGTCACCGGCATCGCTCTCACCCCCGCCGCCCAGGCTGCCACGCAGTCCACCGCGACGACCACCGCCGCCGCGTCCTACACCGGCGGCAGCTGGGGCAAGTTCTTCTCCAGCGACCGCAAGGCGTACACGTTCGGGAAGACCTGGAAGCAGCACGGCAAGGTCTACACGAAGTGGTACGGCGTCGACAGGCACGGCGGCAAGAAGGCCTGGGTCTGGTTCGAGGTCTACCAGAACGGCCACTGGAAGAGGTTCAACAAGGCCTGGGACGGCAAGGTCGTCGGCAGCTGGAGCGGGCGGGGCATCAGGAAGGCCTACACGTTCACCTGCTGGGCGGGCAAGTTCGACAACTGCGGCCGCAAGTACCGCATCTACTAGACACCACCACAGCCCGACCACCGAGGCCCGGCGGCCACCCCGCCGGGCCTCGACCATGTCAGGACAGGAAGGACCGGAGGTGCGGGGCCAGCACCTCCCACGAGACGTTGTGGTCCTGCCCCTGGAGCACCGTGTGCCGGGGGGACGGCAGGAGATCCACCAGCGCATCGGCCGCGGCCAGGCTCCACGCGCCGGTCTCGGAACCGGTCAGGATCAGGGTGGGCGCCTTGACGCCGGCCAGCTCGGCCGGCGGGCGGCCGTCGCCCATGATCGCGGCGTCGTAGGCGAGGGTCGGGGCGATCGCCTCCATCGACGCCCACATGGGCGCCTGCCGCATCTGGTCGATCATGCCCGGCGGCATGCCCACGGAGCTCAGGAAGAGCGCCATGGCGTCACCGCGACGGCCGTCGGCCAGGCAGGCGGCCAGCTCGGCGGCGTACGCGCGGGCCCGCTCCGGCGCACCGGCGTCGAGCTGGAACGGCGGCTCCCACAGGGCGAGCCGGGTGATCGGCACCCCCTCGGCCGCCGCGCGCAGCGCCAGCACCGCGCCGGAGGAGTTGCCGAACACGGCCGCTGCGCCGCCCGCCGCGGCGATCACCGCGGCGAGGTCATCGATCTCGCGCCGCACGTCGTACGGCGGGGTGTCGCCGCTGTCGCCCCGCCCCCGCCGGTCGTAGCTGACGACCGTGTGCCCGTCCGCCAGCAGCACGGCGAGCGGCGCGTGGACGCCCCTGGCGCAGGACGCGCCGCTCACCAGGACGACGGGGCTGCCCGAGCCCAGCCGGTCGAAAACGATCTCGGTTCCGTCGGCGGAACGTGTGGAGGTCATGGTCACTACCCTTTCCGGTGGTCCGTTTCGCCCTTCCCACGAACGGCGAGCGCCCCGTCGGACACCTCGTCGGGGGAAATCTCGGCGAGACGCCGGGCGAGGTAGCGGCGTTCCGGCTCGGTCGGGGCCAGCGGCAGGGCCTCGCGGTAGGCGGCGGCCGCCTCGGCACGGCGTCCCTGGCGGCGCAGGAGGTCGGCACGGGCGGCGGGCAGCAGGTGGTAGCCGTCCAGCTCGGGCGCGAGCGCGTCGACGAGGGCCAGCCCGCGCGCCGGCTCGCCCATCCCCACGGCGACCGCCCGGTTCAGCCGGACGACCGGGGACGGCACGAGCGCCTCCAGCCGTCCGTAGAGGGCCGCGATCTCGGCCCACGGCGTGCGTTCGAAGCAGCCGGCGGTCGCGTGGCAGGCGGCGATCGCCGCCTGGATCTGGTACGGCCCCGCACGGCCCTGGCGCAGCACGCGCTCCAGCATGGTGACCGCCTCGCCGATCCGCTCGTGCTGCCACAGGGAGCGGTCCTGCTCTTCGAGCGGCACCAGTTCGCCCGCGTCGAGCCGGGCCGGGCGCCGGGCGTCGTGCAGGACCATCAGCGCCAGCAGGCCGGCCGCCTCCGGTTCGCCGGGCAGCAGCGAGACGAGCATCCGTCCCAGCCTGATCGCCTCGTCGGACAGGCTCCGCCGGATCAGGTCGTCGCCGGCGGCGGCCGCGTACCCCTCGTTGAACAGCAGGTAGAGCACGCCCAGCACCGTGGTGAGCCGGACGGGCAGCTCCGCCGCGTCCGGAACCTGGAAGGGGATGCCCGAGTCGCGGATCCTGGCCTTGGCCCGGGTGAGCCGCTTGGACATCGTGGCCTCGGGGACCAGGAAGGCGCGGGCGATCTCGGCCGTGGTCAGCCCGGCCAGGGTGCGCAGCGTCAGCGCCACCCGCGACTCGAACGGCAGGGCGGGATGGCAGCTGGTGAACATGAGCCGCAGCCGGTCGTCGCCGAACACCCCGTCGCCGTCACCCGGCCGCGCGGGCCCGGCCACCGCCAGCTCGCGCAGCTTCGCCGCGCCCACGGCGGCCCTGCGGAGACGGTCGATCGCCCGGTGGCGGGCGGTGGTGGTGAGCCAGGCGCCCGGCGCGGGCGGCACACCGTCGGCCGGCCACCGCTGGAGCGCCTGGGTGAAGGCGTCCTGAGCGCACTCTTCCGCCAGGTCCCAGTCGCCGGTCATCCGGATGAGCGTCGCGGTGATCTGCCCCCACTCCTCCCGGAACAGCGCGTCGACCGTCTCCCTGACGTTCACGGCAGCAGCGCCCGCACCTCGATCGTGCCGTGCCGCGCGACGGGATGGACCATGGCTGCTTCGAGCGCCTGCTCCCTGGTGGCGCACTCGATCAGGCTGAACCCGGCCACGACCTCCTTGGCCTCGACGAACGGGCCGTCGCTGAGCAGCACCTCGCCGTCACGCGCCCGGACCGTCGTGGCCTCCGCCGGCGCCTCCAGACCGCCGGTCTGCACCAGCCGGTCCCCCTGCGCCCTGGCCCAGGCCTTGCAGTCGGGAAGGAAGTCCGGATCGGCCAGCATCGCCTTGTGGGCCTGCTGATCCCCGCAGATGAGCAACAGGAACTTCATGCTCCGAGCCTAGGCCCCGCGCGCGCCGCGGAAACGGTCGGTGGCCTCGACGAGCCGGTGCAGCGTGCCGGGCTCCGCACCCGCGTGCCCGGCGTCGTCGACGAGCTGGAACTCGGCCTCCGGCCAGGCCAGATGCAGGTCCCAGGCGGCCTCGGGCGGCGTCTTCATGTCGTAGCGGCCGTTGACGATCACGCACGGGATGTGCCGGATCGCGCCGACGTCGAGCAACTCGCCGTCGCGCAGGAAACATCCCTGGCTGAAGTAGTGCGTCTCCACGCGCGAGAAGCCCACCAGGTCGCGGTCGTCCAGCGCCGGCGGCGGCACGGGCAGCAGCCAGTTGGCCGACAGCTCCCAGGCGGCCCACGCACGTGCCGCCGGCACGTGCACCGCCGGGTCCGGATCGAACACCCTGCGATGGTAGGCGTGCACCATGTCGTCGCGCTCTCCCACCGGGATGTGGTCGCGGAAGGCCGCCCATTCCTCGGGGAACAGCCGCGCCGCACCCGTGCCGGTGAACGCCCACGCCTCGTCGGCGGCCCTGGCCAGGTAGATGCCGCGCAGCACGAGCTCGCTCACCCGGCCGGGGTGGCGGCGCGCGTACGCCAGCGCCGGCGTGCTCCCCCACGACCCGCCGAACACCAGCCACCGCTCGACCCCCAGCAGCTCTCTCAGCCGCTCGATGTCCGCGACCAGATGCCAGGTGGTGTTGGCCGCCAGCGACACGCCGGGGTCACCGGCGTGCGGCCGGCTGCGCCCGCAGTTGCGCTGGTCGAACAGGATGATCCGGTACGCCTCGGGGTCGAAGAACCCCCGCATGCCGGGCAGCACCCCACCGCCGGGCCCGCCGTGCAGGAAGATCGCGGGCTTGCCCTCCGGATTGCCGCTGACCTCCCAGGAGAGCTCCTTTCCATCGCCTACGTCGAGCGTGCCCGTCTCGTAGGGCTCCACCGGTGGATAGAACGTCCTTTGACCCATGGCTACCAGACATACCACCTGGGACCCGCAACCGCGTATGGCGTACGCCGTCGGACCGGGCGCAAGGCGTGGGACACATTCGCCGGGCCGGCGGGGAGAGAAGTGCGGGACAGGTGGCCGGCGCCTCGGCGGACCCCGTAAGGGTCGTTCACAGCGACCATCCCTTATGTGGAATGAGGGTTTGGTCCGCCGCGCCCAGCGCAGTTCCCGCACTGATCATTCAACCGGCGCCCCGTCCGCGCCGCAACCCATTAATCGCCCTCACCGGTCCGCGAAAACGGAGGCGTACACCGGCCGCCCGTGCTCGGCGACCACCTGGCCGGTCAGCCCGTCACCGGTCACCGTGGACAGCCGCAGGTCGAGGTAGCGCTCCTCCTCGACCATGCGCACGTCGCCGCCGGGAGCGGGCAGCCAGGAGGCCACCTCCGCCAGCCGCGCCGCCCGGTCGCGCGCCAGCTCCGCGCGCAGCTCCGCCAGGCTCCCCGCGTCGTACGGCCGCGCCGCCGCCCGCTCCGGCTCGGCGTGCCAGGCGGCGACGCCGTACGCGAAGCAGACCAGGGCCATCCACATCTCGGCGAAGTAGCCGGCGTCGGGCGCCAGCTCCAGCCCCGCGAAGGTGCCGCCCACGAAGAACAGCGCACCGAGCTGGCCCGGCACCAGCTCCAGCCGGCTCTGGAACTGGGTCAGCGTCGCCCGCTTGCGCGACAGGATCTGCTCCAGGTGGCCACGGGAGGGCAGCCCGTACGCGCGGTTGAGCTGGGTGATGTCCGGCCACAGCTTGGCGTAGTCGTGGCGTCCGCGCAGTCGCAGAGCCCTGGCCCGCAGCTCGAGCGGCAGCACGAAGAACCACTGGTCGCGGCCCTCGAGGTAGCCGCCCTGCCCGGACTGGACGCAGCAGGCGTCGTCGAAGCGACGGGTCTGCCCGGCCGCCAGCAGCGCCGCGGAGCACAGGGCGTGGTTCTGGGCCGCGTCCTGGATGTAGCCGAGATGCAGCGGCACGATCGCCACGCCCTCGCGGGCGCCGTTGTGCAGCTCCACCTGACCGTAGCCGACCACCCGCTTGAGCTTCAGCCCGGAGCGGGGCGGCACGATGCCGGGGCGCTCGGGCCCGTGGATCGGCACCATCGTCAGCGCCCCCGCGCGCTGCGGCGTGCCCACGCGGTAGCCGTCGAGGTCGAGCGGCGCGGGCAGCAGCGTGTCGAGCGTGGTCATGTCCGTGCTCCTTCCAGCCGGCTCGTCATGGTCGTGCGGATCCAGTCGCGGCCCGGCCCGCAGTGGCCGAACATCCACGGCAGCAACCCGGCGAAGTCGTCCTGGTGCCAGAACGGCTGCCGCGGCAGGCCGGGCGCCGGGTCGCGCAGGGTCAGGTCGTCGCCACGGGTGAACGTCGCCTGGCACAGCACCACGGGCGTGGTGACACCGGCGCGCGGCAGCGTCGCCACCACCCGGGCCAGGTCGCCCGGCAGGACGTTCTCGTAGCCGTCGGTCACGATCACCACCAGGTCGGGCCCGCCGTCCAGCGCGTCCAGCAGCCCGCTCGCCAGGTCGGTAGCGCCCCCAGGAGCCGCCCCGCCGACACCGGTCGAACCCGCCGGAGCCGCCCCGGCGTCACCGCTCTCGATCACCGTGAGCCGGTCACAGAGCTCGGCCAGCACCAGCCGCAGCGCCGTGGCCTGCGACATGAGCGCCCATTCGCGCTCGCCGTAGCCGCGCATCGAGCCCGACGTGTCCAGCACCAGGGCGACGCCGCCCGCCATGCGGGGCAGCCCGCGCGTCGCCTCTGCGACGTAACCCGCCAGGGCGGGGCGCAGCTCCGCGGCGGGCCCGCCCATGAAGAGGTGGACCAGCGTCGCGGCGATGTCGCCCCGGTTGGTCGGCGTCACGACCGGCGGGTGCTCCCTGACCGGGTCGAGCGGCGCCGGCGCCTCCTGCGGGGCCACCGCACCGTACGTGCCGGGCGCGTAGAGCGCGCGGACCCGCTCGATCGCGACGGCCGGGTCGGAGGTGAACCGCAGCAGGCTCCTGCGCAGCCGGTCGGAGCCGGTGTCGCCCTCGCGGATCGAACGGGCGCACCCGCGCGCGGTCGCCTTGCCCAGCGCGTGCTCGAAGCAGTCGACCAGGGCAGGTCTGCGGGCCTCGATGAGCGCGGCGGCGTCGGGGTGCTCCAGGACGAAGGCGACGATGGCGCGGGTGGTGTGCTTGTGGTTGGCCCGCAGCCGCCGCAGGGCCAGCAGCGCGGTGACCGTGTACCCGGGCGGCAGGCCGAACATGAGCGCCCTGGTGACCTTGGCCAGGGTCGCGCGGGTCCGGTCGTCCAGGCCGTTCTGCGAGGTGGCCAGCGTAGTGAGCAGCACGCGGGCGCGCTGCCACGGGAGCACACCGGGCACCAGCGCGAGCAGCGCGTATCCCTCGGGGTCGCTCACCTGGGCAGCTCGGTGGAGCTCCGCGTCGTCCCAGGCCAGATCGCCGCCTCTGGACAGGACCAGCGGAGTGTCGTGCGTCCGGAAATGCGTGAGAAGAGTTGGGGTGTCCACGGTGGAAAGTGTAGGAATTATCTATTGTCGGCCGACACCCATTTATTTCGCGTTATCCGGCAATAGCCGACCCGCTGGAATACGTCAAACCTTTTATTCGCAGCGGCGGGAGAACCAACGTCCGGGTCACAAAAAGCAGGCCGGCCGCCCCGGTCGGAGGCGGGGCGGACGGACGCTCAGGAGTGGACGGACGCTCAGGAGTGGACGGCGTTCACAACGGGGTCAGGGGTGGGCGATGAAGCGGCCGAAGCGGCCCTGGTGGTAGAGGAGCGGACTGCCCCCGCCGTGCACGCCGGCCTCCGCGACCAGGCCGACGACGATGATGTGGTCGCCGACGTCCACCGTCTCGTGCGGGAGGCAGATCAGGTGGGCCGAGACGTCCCGCAGCAGCGGCGCGCCGAGCGGGCCCGGCCGCCAGCGGGTGGGGGCGGCGAAGCGGTCGACGTCCTTGCGCGCGAACCGCGCCGCCAGCTCGGCCTGGTCGCTGGCCAGGACGTTCACCGCGAAGTGATCGGCCGCGCTCGGCCGGGGCCAGGTGGTCGAGGCCCGGTCGACGTAGAAGGACGCCAGCGGCGGGTCGAGGCTGACGGAGGAGAACGACGTGGCGGTGAGACCGGCGGGGATGCCGTCGCTCTGGGCGGTGATGACGACGACCCCGGCGGCGTGCACGGCGAGCGTCCGGCGGAACCCGTCGGCGTCCACCACCCGCCCGGGTGACGACCGGCCTCCGGCGCGCCCCGGCGTCCTGTCGCCCGCTCGTCCACGTGATCGTCCGGTCGAAGTGCCCGCGGGCACCGCCCCCGTCATGGGAGCGTCTCCCGCTTGAGGGCCCCGGCGACCAGTGGCACGATCCGGTCCGCCCAGGGCGCCAGCACCCCGTCCAGTCTCGGGATCTGTGATTCGAGCACCGCCAGCCCCGGGCCGGGCACGGCGGCGCCGAGCTCCACGAGCAGCGGCCGCAGGTGCACCTCCCGCCGGCGCGTGCCGGGGGTCGCCCATGACGAGCAGCGGCAGCGCCACCGTGCCCGCCAGCGCGTCCGGCGGCAGGCGGCCGAGGAAGGACTTCAGCAGCCCGGTGTACGTGCCCTTGCAGGTCGGGCTGGCCACCACCAGCACCTCCGCCTCGGTCACCAGCTCCCGCGCCACCTCCACCCCGGCGTGCGAGCCGGGCGCGAGCGGACGGGGCCCGAGCGCGGACAGGCCGACCACCCCGTGGCGCCCCTCGCGCCGAGCCGGCGGGAGATCGTCTTCGCAGCTTCGGTGGCCACGGCGAGGGTCCTGGAACCCTCCCGGGGGTTGCCCGCCAGCGCGACGACGCTCATGGGGCCACCGCCGCCTCGTGTCGCGCGTGCGGGGACGGGGGTCTGGCCAGCCCGTAGTTCTCGCGGAGCGTGCGGCCTTCGTCCTCGTGCCGGGACAGGCCCCTGACCCGCAGTTCCGGCACCACGTGGTCGACGAAGTCGGACAGGCCGCCGGGCAGGATCGGCGGCATGAGGTTGAAGCCGTCGCGCGCCGGAGAAGAACCATTCCTGCAGCTCGTCGGCGATCTGCTCCGGCGTGCCGAGCGAGGCGAACGTGCGGGCCACGTGGAAGGGCTCGTTGTACGTCGTCGACACGGTGGCGATGAGGCCGATGTGGGAGGTGACGGAGGCCAGGGCCGACAGCAGCGTGAGGGGTTCGAGGCGGTCGAGCGCGTCGTGCCGGGCGTTCCCCAGGGCCAGGCCGTCGGCGAGGAAGAGGGAGTCGAGCGTGCCGCGCTCGGCGATCGTGGCGAGCTCCGGAAATACTGGAGCCGATAGGCTCGGCCCGTGGCGCCGCCGACCGATGGAGCACTGCAATGATCTTCATTACCGCCAAGTTCCGCGTCCTGCCCGAACACGCCGACCGCTGGCCGGAGATCACCGCGGAGTTCACCGAGGCGACCCGCGCCGAGCCCGGCTGCCTGTGGTTCGACTGGTCACGCAGCCTCGACGACCCCACCGAATATGTCCTGGTCGAGGCGTTCCGCGACGACCAGGCCGGCGCGGCGCACGTGGGCTCGGCCCACTTCCGGCAGGCCAGGCAGACGCTGCCGGCCCACCTCGCCGAGACCCCGCGCATCGTCAACACCACCATCCCGCAGGACGGCTGGTCCGAGCTCGGCGAGATGGCCGTGCCCTCCCGCGGCTGACTCAGCCGCGCAGCCCCAGCAGGCGGGCGGCGTTGTCCTTCAAGATCCCGGGACGGACCTCCGGCTTGATGTCGAGCTTGCCGAAGTCGGCCAGCCAGCGGTCCGGCGTGATCACCGGATAGTCGGAGCCGAAGAGCACCTTGTCCTTCAGCAGCGAGTTCGCGTAGCGCACCAGCTGCGGCGGGAAATACTTCGGCGACCACCCCGACAGGTCGATGTAGACGTACGGCTTGTGGGTGGCGACCGCGAGAGCCTCGTCCTGCCACGGGAACGACGGGTGCGCCAGCACGATCCGCAACTCGGGGAAGTCGACCGCCACGTCGTCGAGCAGCATGGGGTTGGAATACTTCAGCCGGATCCCGCCGCCGCCGGGGACGCCCGCGCCGATGCCGGTCTGGCCGGTGTGGAACAACGCCGGCACGCCCAGCTCCTCGATGGCCTCGTACAACGGGTAGGCCATGCGGTCGTCTGGCGCGAAGCGCTGCACGCTCGGGTGGAACTTGAAGCCGCGCACGCCGTACCGCTCGACGAGGCGGCGGGCCTCGCGCGCGCCCGCCCGGCCCCGCCACGGGTCGATGCTGGCGAACGGGATCAGCACGTCGGCGTGCTCGGCGCAGCTCTCGGCCACCTCCTCGTTCGCGATGGGCGGATGCCCGGTGGCGTGCTCGGCGTCCACCGTGAACACCACCGCCGCGATCCGCCGCTCCCGGTAGTAGGCGGCCATCTCCGGGATGGTCGGCCGGGGGTGCGCCTTGAAGTATTTCGCCGAGGCGTCGAACAACTCGGGGCTCAGCGACCCGTGCCCGCTCCTGGAGACCTCGGCGTGGGTGTGCACGTCGATCGCGACCAGGTCGTCGACGTTCATAGAGCCTGGCATCGAGCCTGGCGTCGGAGCTGGCACGTGTCCGGCCTCCTGCTTCTCGCCGCGGCGGCGCGCCGCGGATCCGCACCGGGCACGGATGTACGCCGCGCGGGTCGAGGCCCGGCGCCCCTCGCTCCCGCGCGGCAGATTGTGCACCTTTCTAGAGCTCCGGCGCCACGGCCGGGGTGCCGACCTTCTCGGGCTCCCGCGCCGCCGCGGCGTACCGGATGCCGCTCACGGCCACCAGGCTCACCGCGCCCAGCACGGTCAGGAACACGGCGACCGGCGTGGACGAGCCGTACGCGGCGTACAGGGCGGGGAAGGCCGGGGTGACGGCGCCGGCGACGGTGCCGCCCGCCGCGTACGCGATGGAGATGCCGCTGTAGCGGACCTTGAGGTCGAACATCTCGCTGAACAGGCCGCCCTGCGCGCCGGCCATGATGCCCTGCACCACCGCGGCCACCAGGAACGCGATCAGCGCCAGAACGGTTTCGCCGGTGTTGACCATCGCGAACATCGGGACCGGCCACACCACCGCGGTGATCGCGCCGACGATGTAGAGCCGCTTGGCGCCGAAACGGTCGGACAACATCGCGGACACGATGATCGCGATGATCCACACCGAGGTCGACGCCAGGATCAGCGTGAGCAGCGTGTTGCGCTCGAAGCCGGCCACCTGCGTCCCGTAGGTGAGCATGTACACGGTGACCGCGTAGCCCACGGCGGGCGGCGCGATCGCGGCCAGGCCGCCCAGGATGAGGTTGCGCGGGTGCCGGCGCAGCAGCTCGGCGAAGGGGACCTTGCTGATCGTGCGCTCCTGCTTGGCCTTGGCGAACTCGGGCGTCTCCGACAGCCGGAGCCGTACGACGAAGCCGACGATGACCAGCACCGCGCTCAGCAGGAACGGGATGCGCCAGCCGTAGGAGAAGAACGCCTCGTCGTCCATGCCGGAGACGGCCAGGAACGCCAGGTTCGAGGTCAGCACGCCGATCGGGACCCCGAACTGGGCGAAGCTGCCATAGACGGCGCGACGCCCCGGTGCGGCGTTCTCGGTGGAGATGAGCAGCGCGCCGCCCCACTCACCGGACACGCCGAAGCTCTGGATGAGACGGAGGGAGACCAGCAGCAGCGGCGCTCCGATGCCGATGGCCGCGTACGTGGGAAGCGCCCCGATGAGGAATGTGGACCCGCCGGTCAGGATCAGCGTGAGGACGAGCATCGACTTGCGGCCGATCCTGTCGCCGAAGTGACCGATGACCGCGGCCCCCAGCGGCCTGACCAGGAATCCGGCGGCGAACGCCGACAACGACGCGAGCGTCGCGGCCTCGGGCGACGCGTCCGGGAAGAACAACCGGGGGAACACCAGCGCGGCGGCGGTGCCGAAGATGAAGTAGTCGTACCACTCGATCGACGTGCCGATGAAGCTGGCGGCGAAGAGCCCTTTGATCGATGGGGGCTTGGACGTGCCGTTGTGGGTCATGGGTGGCACTCCTCAGAGCGGGGTGGGATGTCGGCGGTTTGCGGAGTTGTAGGGACCGTATTTCGCCCGGCGCCGTAGATCGTGGGTCATCTGCGGCACCTGGACTACGTCATCTGTCGCGGTCGCGGCCGTCCGGGGCCGCGACGGGCGGCGGCCGGCGGGGCGGCCCGCCGTCGACGTCGAGGACGTGCCCGGAGATCCACCGGGCCCGGTCGCTGAGCAGGAACAGCGCGGCCTGGGCGACGTCCCAGGCGGTTCCCTCGGTCATGAGCGCGGTGCTCTCGCGCCGCGCCGCGCGCGCCTCCTCGGGCATGTTGGCGGCGGCGAACGACCCCCAGATCATGCCGACCCGCACGCCGTTGACCCGGATGCCCTGCGGCCCCAGCGTGGCCGCCGCGCCCTCGGTCAGGTTCTCCAGCCCCGCCTTGGCCAGGGAGTAGACCATCCCGGGCCCGCGCGCCCGCACGGTCACCGAGGAGATGTTCACGATCGCCCCGCCGCGCGGCAGCACGGGGACGGCGTGCCGGGTGACCTGCCAGGCCGAGGTGAGGTTGACCGCCATCAGCTCGGCGAACCGGTCGGGGGTGACCTCGAACAGCCCGGCGGGGTCGCCCGAGGCGACGTTGTTCACCACGGCGTCGAGCCCGCCGAGGCGACCGGCCGCCTCGGCGACGGCGGCGGCGCAGGCCCGGTCTGAGGTCACGTCCGCGACCACGGGGACCGCCTCGCCGCCGTCCTCGCCGATCAGCTTCACCGTACGGCCGGCGGCCGCGGCGTCCCGGTCGAGCACCGCGACGCGCGCGCCGTGCGCGGCGAGCACCCGGGCGACGGCGTAGCCGGCGCCCGGCAGCGCGCCGTTCTGCCCGGCCCCGGTGACCAGGGCGGCGCGGCCGGCCATCCACCGAGCACCGGCGCCGCCGAACGGATCGGCCAGCGGATCATCCGGCATACGTTCCTCCCCTGTCGCGCGGCCCCGGAACGGAGCCGGGCTCGCGCCCCTTCGTCCCGCACCCGGACCGTTTCCTCGACCTGGCCGGGACCGCGTCCGTCACACGGCCGGGGCCGTTGCGCCGTCGCGTGGCGGCTCGACCCTGGCCGAGATGCCGGACCAGTTGGAGAACACCCGGACCACCATGGAGATCCCGGCGTTGCGGGCCCCCGCCACGACGATCGGCAGGTTCTTGGGCGCGCCGTCGGCGAAGTACCGGTGGAACGCGCCGGGATCGCCGTCGTCGCTCTGCCGCCGGACGTTGCCGTGCACGTGGTTCTTGCCGGCCCTGGCCAGGTCGGCCTCGGACCGCCCGCACCGCTCGATCAGCCAGTCGCGCACGCCGGCCTTGCTCATTCCGGCCGCGGCCAGCATCTGCGCGTGCTCGGGGCAGAACACCACGCCGGCGCTGGCGTGGCGGAAGATCCAGCTACCCGTACGCGAGATCGTGTCGGCGAAGTCGCCGAGCAGCGCCTCGGGGTCGTCGGTGTGCCGGTTGTCGACGAACTCGCTGGCCCTGAGCAAGGTCGTGGAGACGGCGTCGACGCCGGCGGCCACCCCGCCGTCCACCGAGAGCGGCTCCCACGGGCTCTCCTCCTCGTTCTCGGCGATGCACATCGCCCACCGCCCCGGGACGCCCTGGGTCGCCTGCTCCAGCACGTGCGGCACCACGCCGAGCGCGTTGCGGACGATCAGCCCGATCGCCCTGGCCACGGTGGCGTTGGCACGGAAGCCGGGGCCGAACACGCCGCCGGTGGCGTTGAAGCCGAGACGCCGGCGTACCGGGCCGTTGACCACGATCAGCGGCGCGGGGCCGCTGGTGCTCTGCCAGCCGCCGCCCACGGTGGAGCGTTCGGCCATCAGCGCGTCCCAGGCGGCCAGCACCACCGGGAAGTATTCGGGCCGGCAGCCCGCCATCACCGCGTTGATGGCGGCCAGCTGGACCGAGACCTCCCGCTTGAGGTGGTCGAGCCGGCCGATGACCTCGTCGGCGGGCCGGGACGTGGTGGCGAGGAACGCGTCGACCAGCTCGCGCGTCGCCGGCACGACGGGCAGGCCGTCGGTCCAGCCCTGGTCGTACATGTACTCGATGGATTGGTGCGCGCCGTCCAGGGCGTCGGTGACCTGCCCGTCGAGGGTGCCGCCGGTCATCGGGCGGACTCGCGGACCCGGTCGGCCACGTCGGCGACGAGTTCCGCGGCGCGCTCGGCGACCTGCTCGGCGTCCAGCACGGCCACCGGATGCGGCGTCAGCAGGATCTCGAAGTTCTCGTCGCCGTGCACGCCGGCCATCGCCCGCGCCGTCACCTCGAAGGCGTCGCTGACGATCACCGCGGCGGGGATGCCCACGCGCTCGAACGCGATGCCGTCGGCCGCGGCCGACGCGCTGCACGAACCGCAGTCGCCCACGCCGGTGATCACCACGTCGCTGACCGCGGCGATCTCCTTGAGCATCGGCTCGTCCACCGGGAAGGCGACATGCGGCTTGGTGCGCCGGATCGTCACCACCGCGCCGTACCGGTCACGGAGCAGGTCGCCGAGCTCGGTCAGCAGCTGCGCGGCGTTCCGCTTGGTATTGTTCAACAATCCGACGCGGGCGCCGGCCAGGCTGGGCACCCGCCTGGCGGCCACCGCCACGTTCGTGGGTCGTGCCGGCAGACCGGTCGGGTCAAGGATCCGGTCGAACATCCCTCAAGCACCTCTTCTCGTCAGCTCCGGGTTCCGCCACCCGCTCGGCTCGTGGCCCCTCATCAGGTGTGGCTCGCCGGAGCGACGTCGCCGGGGTAGGACAGCCGGATGCCGTCGGGTCCCACGCCGAGGATCGGCGCCAGCATGCTCACCATCATGTTCTTGGGGACCAGGCAGTCGGGGCAGCTGCCGGCTCCGGCGGTGATCCGCACGTCGAAGGCGGAGCCGGCCTCCTCGACGCTCAGCTGGTAGCCGTCGACGGCCAGGGTGGACCGGATCTGCTCCAGGCGTGTTTCGTCGCGCATCTTCGCCTCACTCGTGATCGGGGCCGCGGGTACGTCCGGCGGGGTGACCGGGTGCGACTACGACCCTGCTCAGAGCAATGTAGACCGTGGCATCCCAGAAGAAATCTCGACTTTCGTGACGCGGAAGGGCTAGTCGCATTTCGTCCGTATGGCCTGATGGCCATCCGAAAGGGAAGCCCCTTTTCCGTCCAGCGGAAGGGATTTTCGTCTAGTTTGGGCTACTATCGAAAGGCTGTCCGTTTATGTAGCCTGGTTAACGCCCACGTAACCTAGGTCAAGAAATACGGACAGGCAGGTGAATTGGTGACTGTCCTGGCAGACAAGTCTCTCGAACCCCATCGCCTGACATCGGCCCAGCGCGTGCTCTCCATCCTCGGCGTCTTCGACACCGAGAACCTGGCGCTGTCCCTCAGCGACATCAGCCGCAGAACCGGCCTCACGCTCAGCACGACCCATCGGCTGCTCAACGAACTACTCCGCTGGGGCGCGCTGTCCCGGCACAGCGACGGAAAGTACAGCATCGGCCTGCGCATCCTGGAGCTCGGCACCCTGGCGCCGCAGGGGGGCCAACTGCGCGAGATCGCGCTGCCGTACCTGCACGACCTGCAGCACGCCACCCGTGGCAACATCCACCTCGGCGTGCCGGAAGGGCACGACGTCATCTACGTCGAGTCGCTGCGCGCCCGCGACACCGTCCCGGTGCCGAGCAGGCTGGGCGGGCGCTGGCCCATGCACGCGACCGGCACCGGGCTGGTGCTGCTCGCCCACTCCTCCCAGGAGTTCCAGGAGGAGGTGCTCGCCTCCAAGCTGCGCCGCTACACCGACCACACGCTCACCGACCCCGACGCGCTGCGGCACTTCCTGGCCGAGGTCCGCAAATCGGGCGTCGCCATCGTGCAGAGCCAGCTCACCCACGACGCGATGGCCGTCGCGGTGCCCATCCGCGGCCCCCGCGACCGCGTCGTGGCCGCGGTCGGCATCACCGTGCCGCTCGGCTCGCCGTCCCCGCACTCCCTGGTGCCCGCGCTCGCCGCGACCTCCCGCAGCATCTCCCGCGCCCTCGGAGCGCCCTCGGCCGTCACCGACGCCGGGGTGCCGCGCCAGACCGCGCACTGGCAGGTGCGCGAGGTCAAGTACTCCAGCTCCGCGGGACGCTGAGAGCCCGCGCCCACAGGGAACACGAACGCGCAGGGAACGGCCCGCTCCCCTGATGCGGGCCGTTCCCGTGCGCGGCCGGTCACTCCCCCATCGGGACGGAGGTGACCGGCTCGACCGAGTAGCGGTGCGGGGGACCGCCCTCGACCGGCAGGATGTGCCCGGAGATCCACCGGGCCCGGTCGCTCAGCAGGAACAGCGCCGCGTGCGCGATGTCCCAGGAGGTGCCCTCGGACTTCAGCGAGGTCCCTTCGCGGCGCTGCTCGCGCATCTCCCGGGTCATGGAGCCCTTCGCGGCGAACGCCCCGTAGATCGCGCCGACCGCGATGCAGTTGACGCGGATGCCCTGCGGTCCGAGCGTGGTCGCCGCCCCCTCGGTCATGTTCTCCAGGCCGGCCTTGGCCACGCAGTAGATCAGGCCGGGCCCGCGCCTGCGCGCCCCGACGGACGAGATGTTCACGATCGAGCTGCCGCGCGGCAGGACCGGGACGGCGTGCCGGGTGATCGACCACGCGGACTTGAGGTTGACGTCCATCAGCCGGTCGTAGTGCTCGGGGGTGGTGTCGAACAGCCCGCTCCGGTCGCCGGCCGCGACGTTGTTGACCACCGTGTCGAGCGCGCCCAGGCGGCCGACCACCTCCGCCACGGCCCCGGCGCAGGCCCGGTCGTCAGTCACGTCGGCGACCACGGAGATCGCCTCACCGCCCTCCTCCGCGATCAGCTTCACCGTGCGCCCGGCGGCCTCCTCGTTCCTGTCGAGCACCGCGACGCGGGCGCCGTGCCTGGCCAGCACCCGGCAGATGGCGTACCCGACACCCGGGTAGGAGGTGTTCTGGCCGCCCCCGGTGACGAGCGCGGTGCGCCCGGTCATCCACTGGGGTCCCGCGCCGGCGAAGGGGTCGATCATCGGGTCGTCTGACATTGCCTGCTCCTCTCCTGGTGTGCCTGACCGGCCCGGCGGAGGGCCGGGCTGGCGGGGGGCCGGGC
>NZ_SMKO01000147.1 GCF_004348685.1 Nonomuraea deserti
CGGCCACGTGCGCGGCCAGTTCGCGGTGGGTCAGGTTGCAGGGCATGGTGCCGGTCCAGGTGGAGGCGATGCCCACCACGGGGCGGCGCATCTCCTCGTCCGACAGGCCCATGGCGTACAGGTGGGAGCGGGCGGGTGCGCGGTCGGGATCGTCGGCGATGCTCATGCCGCGTCCTCCCGGGTGGTCGCGATGCCGGGCAGGTCCAGCCCGAGCAGCCTGGCGGCGTTCCCGGCGAAGATCAGCTGCCGGTCCCGCGGCGACAGGTTGAGCTCGGCCACGATGCGGACCTGCTCGTCGGCGTGCGGGGTGAGGTAACCCCAGGGGAAGTCGCAGGAGTCGGTGCCGAAGACGATGCGCTCGGGGCCGAAGGTCTCGTGGAAACGCCGGAACAGGTCCTTGAGCGTCAGCTCGTACGGCATCCAGCGGGTCCACTCGTGGTTGCTGGACGTGTCGACGTGCACGTTGGCGTTGGACCAGCCGAGGCGGAGCAGCTCGCCGGGGTAGCCGCAGCCGAAGTGGGCGACGACGAAGTTCACCGACGGGAACGCCTTGGCGACGTCGTGCAGGGCGATGGGGTCCATGTTGGGCGCGTGGCCGAGCCCGCCCCCGGAGTTGACCGGGCCGAAGTGCAGGACGACCGGCAGGCCGTACTCCTCGCACACCTCCCACACCGGCCACAACGAGCGGTCGGCCAGCGGGACGGTCACCCACGGGGCGATCACCTTGTAGCCGGACAGGCCCAGCTCGGTGACGGCGCGGCGCAACTCGGCGGCGGCTCCGGGAGCGCAGGGCTGGTGGTTGGCGAAGCCCGCGAAGCGTTCGCGGTGCGCGGCCACGACCCCGCCGAGCCGGTCGTTGCCACCGCCGCTCATGAAGACGACCCTGGTCAGCCCGGCGTCGTCGGCGTCGGCGCGCCAGGCGGCGGCGACCTCCTCGGTGGTCCTGGTCTCCGGCTCGGTCGGCGGCAGGGTGCGCGCCAGGCGCACGCGCTCGTGGTAGGCGGCGGCGTTCGCGCGCAGCCTGGCCAGCTTGGCCGGGCCGCAGACGTGCTCGTACTCGGCGTCCAGCCGCTCCTGCACGGGCTCGTCGCCGGGGAAGTGGCAGTGGAAGTCGATGACGGGAAAACCCCAGCGGCTCATGCGAACCTCACCGTGTTGCGCAGGGTGCCGACGGCGCCGATCTCGACCTCGACGACGTCACCGTCCTTGAGCCAGAGCTGCGGCGTGCGGCCCATGCCGACGCCGTGCGGCGTGCCGGTGGCGATCACGTCGCCCGGGCAGAGCGTCATGTAGCGGGACAGGTAGGAGATGACGTCGGCCACGCCGAAGATCATGTCCTTGGTGGAGCCGTCCTGGACGGTCCGCCCGTTGACCCGCGCGGCGACGGACAGCGCCTGCGGGTCGCCGATCTCGTCAGGGGTGACGATCCAGGGCCCCAACGGGCAGAAGGCGTCGAAGTTCTTGCCCCTGAACCACTGCCCGTCGGCGAACTGGGCGTCCCTGGCCGACAGGTCGTTGGCGGCGGTGTAGCCGAAGACGTGCCCGAGCGCCCGCTCCACCGGCACGTCGCGCGCCGGGGCGCCGATGACGACGGCCAGCTCGGCCTCCCAGTCCAGCTGCTCGGTGGCGCCCGCGGGCACGGGCACCTCCTGGTACGGCCCGGCGAGCGTGTGGGCGGTCTTGACGAAGGCCAGCGGCCGCTCCGGGGTGTCGAGGCCCGTCTCCCGGATGTGGTCGGCGTAGTTGAGCCCGATGCAGATGATCTTCTGGGGCGCCGCCAGAGGGCTGAGCACGTCCACATCGGTCAGCGGGAGCGCGGGCCCCGTGGGAGCGAGGGCGGCGACGTCCGCTCCGGCGGCGATCAGGTCGCGTACGGCGTCGGCCATGGGGGCGCGGCTCTCCTCGGCGACCGGCACGGCCGTGCCGTCCTCGATCCTGGCGGCGGCGACGGTGCCGTCGGCGCGTCTGACGCGGGTGATTCTCATGCGGGTGGTTCTCCAGTGCGGTCAGGCGAAGTTCGGCAGGAAACGTTTCTGCTCGGCGATCAGCGCGTCCGTGAGGCGCGCGGCGGCGTCCGGCTCGGTGACCGCGCCGTCGGCGATGACGGCCTCGACGGCCAGGTCGCGGTCGCCGGTCATGGCGGCCTCGACGGCCAGGGTGACCGAGGTCAGGCGGCGCGCGAGGATGGCGGTGAGCGGTGCGGACAGGTCGGGCACCCGCACGGGCCGCAGGCCGCGCGCGGTGGCGACCCCGGGGATCTCCAGGGCCGCGTCGTCGGGAAGGCCCGGCACCGCACCCCGGTTGGGCACGTTCACCGAGAACATCTCGCGCCGGTCACCCAGGATCGACCTGATGATGGCGATGAGCTGCTCCTGCTCGCCGGTGGAGCGCTCGAACACCGACTCGTCCAGCGGTACCGTGCCCTCGGCCTGGGCGCGCATGCTCTGGTAGCGCTGCTCGCCCCACTCCAGGATCTCCGGCACCGAGAAGGCGTCCACGCCCAGCGTCTTGCCGTAGTAGGCGCCGCCCGCCCAGCGCTCGGGGAAGAACTCCACCACGTGCCGGTCATTGGCGGCCGGGTAGGCGCCGTACCGGCGGAAGATCTCCCACGAGAACGGGTTGTGCCAGGCCTTGCCGTTCTCCCAGATCGAGCCGATGTCGGCGGGGTCGGCCGGTTCCGCGAGCTCGCGTTCCATGCGTTCGCGCACGATCGGCCAGGCGTCGCGGCCGTTGTGGCGGAAGTCGTAGATGAAGGTCAGGTGGTTGATCCCCGCGTAGAGCGTGGAGGTCTCCTCGAATGGCAGCCCGGCGAAGGCCGCCAGCTCCCGCTGCACGTGGTGCATGCCGTGGCACAGCCCCACCACCTCGACCCCCGCGTAGGAGGTCATGGCGGCGACGTTGGCGGTCATCGGGTTGCTGTAGTTGAAGAAGTACGCCCCGGGCGCCAGCTCGGCGATGTCCCTGGCGATCTCCACCATGACCGGCACGGTGCGCAGCAACCGGGAGATGCCGCCCGGCATGACCGAGTCGCCCACCGGCTGATAGACGCCGTGTCGCATGCAGACGTCGTGGTCGGCCTGCCAGGCGGTACGCCCGCCGACGCCGACGCAGGTGACCACGAAGTCGGCGCCGGGCAGCACCGCGCGGCGGTCGGCCGAGGAGCGGACCACGATCTTGTCGCCCGCCCCGCGGGCCTCGACCATGCGCTCGGCGAGACGGGCGGCCACCGACAGGGCCTCGGGGTTCACGTCGACCAGCCGGATCTCCCACGAACCCAGGTCGTCGGCGGAGATGAGGTCGGCGAGCAGGCCGCGGGTGAACACGGCGCTACCCGCGCCGATGAGTACGAGCACTCGGGATGGGGACATGCCGGAAGGACTCTCCTGTCTAGGCTTGGATCACGGTGATGTCGGCCGCCCGCAGCGCCGCCACCGCCTCGGCCGGGGCCGCGTCGTCCGTCACCAGGGTGCCGATGCGGGCGACGGGGGCGACGCGCACGGCGCTGCGCTGGCTGAACTTGGTGTGGTCGGCCAGCACCACCAGATGCTTGGCAGCGGTGATCATGTTGCGGTCGGTCTCGGCCTCGGCCAGGTGGGCGCCCATGATCCCGTACGCGGGGTCGAGACCGTAGGCGCTGAAGAAGGCGAGGTCGATGTGGACGTCGGCGAGCGCCTGCGTCGTGAGGTGGCCGAGCAGCGACAGCTCGGCGTTGCGCAGCAGTCCTCCGAGCACGAGAACCTGCACGGTGGCGGAGGTGGTGCCGATGGCGTGGGCGATCGCCACCGAGTTGGTGACCACGGTGATGTCGGGCACCGACGGCAGATGCGACACCATCTGCGCCGTGGTGGAGCCACCCGTCAGCAGCACGGTGCTGCCCGGCCGGATGAGGTCGACGGCGCGGGCGGCGATGCGCCCCTTCTCGTCGAGGTTGTGCACGGCCCGCTCCGCCATCGACGTCTCGACGGGGACGGGCTGGTCGGTGATGGCCACCGCGCCGCCGTGGACGCGGCGCAGCAGGCCCCGCTCGTCCATCTCGTCGAGGTCGCGGCGCACGGTCGACACGCTCACACCGAGGACCTCGGCGAGGTCTTCGACACGCACCGATCCCTTGCGCCGCACGTGGTCGAGCAACCTGCTCCGGCGCTTCTCGCTCAGCATCAATACCCGGCCTTTCTGTCCACCAGGTTCAACAGGGGGAGCCCCGCGGCGAACCGGCGCAGGTTCTCGGTGAACAGGGCACGGATCTGATCGCGGTAGCCGGGCGCGAATCCTGCCACGTGTGGAGTGATCAGTACATGTTCTTCGCGCCAGAAGGGACTGGCGGCCGGGAGCGGCTCCTCCGCGAACACGTCGAGCCCGGCGAAGCCGACCTGCCCGGAGCGCAGGGCGGCCAGCAGCGCCTCCTCGTCGACGACGCCGCCCCGTGCCGCGTTGACCAGCACGGCGCCCTCCTTCATCCGGGCGAAGGCGGCCGCATCGAGCAGGTGATGGGTCTCGGCGGTGTACGGCACCGTCAGCACCACGTAGTCCGAGCGCTCCAGCAGGCCGTACAGGCCGCCGGCGTCGACCACCTCGGCCGGCGCGGCGTCGGGCGCCTCGCCGAACAGCTCGCCCTCGCGGGCGCCGCCGCGGCGCATGCCGATGACGTTCATGCCGAACGCGTGCGCCAGCCGGCCGATCTCCCTGCCGATGCGGCCGTAACCGACGATGCCGACCGTGGCGCCGGGAAGCATGCGCGGCATCAGCCGGTTCCAGCGGTGGTCGAGGTCCGGCCAGTACGACCTGCGCTGCAGGTCCACCATCTCCGGCAGGTGGTGGGCATGGGCGAGGATCATCATCAGCACGTACTCGGCCAGGGGCTTGGGTGACACGCCACCGATGGTGGTGATCGCGGCCGGCGAGTCCCACAAGGCGGTGCCGACGACGTGGTCGCAGCCGGAGGTGTCGAGCTGCACCCAGCGCAGGCGCGGCGCCTGCTCCCTCGTGGGGAACGCGGTGTTGGTGTAGAGGACGTCGGCCTCGGCCAGCACGCCGGCGGGGAGGTCGGCGGCCGAGGCCGCCAGGTGCTTGCGCACGCGCACCTCGGGCGACACGGCGGCCACGTCGGCCAGCCACTCCTCGTCGAAGTCGAGCGTCACGCACACGTTGATCATTTCTTGTCCTGTCATTTGATGCCCGAGCGGGCCATGCCCTCGACGAAGTGGCGCTGGAAGAGCGTGAAGACCACGAGCATCGGGATCATCGACACGAGCGACATGGCCATCAGCGCCCCGTAGTCCTGGCCGTACTGGTTCTTCAGGAAGAGCAGCCCCACCTGCAGGGTGTAGCTCTCCGGCTCCTTGAGGACGATGAGCGGCCAGGCGAACTCGTTCCACCGCCACATGAACGTGAAGATCACCAGCACCGCGATGAGCGGCCGGCACAGCGGCAGCACCACGCGGGTGAACGTGCGCCACTGCGCCGAACCGTCCACCTGGGCCGCCTCCAGCAGCTCATCGGGCACGGCCATCATGAACTGCCGCGCCATGAACAGCCCGAACGCCTCGGCCAGCCGGGGCAGGATGACACCCCAGTCGGAGCCGAGCAGCCCGAAGTCCACGACCAGGTGGAACTGCGGCACCATGACGACCTGTACCGGCACCATGAGCGTGCTGATGATCAGCAGGAACAGCACGTTCCTGCCGGGGAAGCGGAGCTTGGCGAAGGCGTAGCCCGCCATGAGGTTGACCACGACGGTCAGCACCACGGCCAGCACCGCGATGACGACGGAGTTGACGAACCAGTCGGCGTAGGGGAACTTGCCCCAGGGGCCGCTGAAGTTGGCCCAGTTGATCGAGCTCGGCCACAGCCGGAGCGCCGACTGCTGCAGCTCGGCCGGGGAGGACAGCGCGGTGACGACCATCCAGTAGACGGGGAAGAGCATCGCCAGGGTCCCGGTCACGGCCAGGGCCACCCGCAGCCTGACCGCCCGCCGCTCGTGCGCGTTCATGGCGTACTCCCTCATGCGACGTCCCTGCGCTTGTTGACGCGCCACTGGAGAAGCGTCATGGCCAGCACGATCAGGTAGAGCACGACGCCGATCGCCGAGGCGTAGCCCTGCTGGCGCTGTTCGAACCCGGTGGAGTAGGCGTAGGTGACGAGCATCGTCGTGGCGTTGCCCGGCCCGCCGCCCGTCATCACGTAGACGATGTCGAACACCTGGAAGCTGTTGATCACTCCGATCACGACCAGGAAGAACGTGGTGGGCCCGAGCGACGGGATCGTGATGGAGCGCAGCGTCTGCCACCAGGACGCGCCGTCGCAGCGCGCCGCCTCGTACACGTGGCGCGGGATCCCCTGCAGGGCCGCCAGGTAGACGACCATGTTGAAGCCGAGCCCGATCCACAGCCCCACGGCGACCAGGGAGAGCATGGCGGGCATGCCTTCCGACTGCCAGTGCACGGGCCCCAGCCCCAACGGCTCCAGCACCTTGTTGACCACGCCGAGGTCCTCGTTGAACATCCAGGCCGCGATGATCGCGCTGCTCACGCCGGAGATGACGGCGGGCAGGTAGAAGACGGCCCGGAACAGTCCCCTCCCGGGCATCGCCCGGTTGAGCAGCAGGGCGGCGGCCAGCCCTGCCACCAGGCACAGCGGCACCGAGACCGCGGTGTAGAGGGCGGTGTTGAGCAGCGCGCGCCAGAACACGGTGTCGGCCAGGATGTCCTGGTAGTTGCCGAGGCCGACCCACTTGGCGATGCCGAATCCGCGGGTCTGCTGGAAGCTCAGCCACACCACCCTGATCAGCGGCCAGAACATGAAGACCGCGAAGACCGCGACGGCGGGCGCGGCGAACAGCAGGCCCGCCGCGGCCTCGCGGCCCCGTCTGCCGCGCATGCGCGCGAAGCGGGGGCCGGCGCCGCGTGCGGTGCCGGAGGGCGGGGGCGCCTCCAGTGGAGGGCTGCTCACCGATGCCATGGGCCTGTGGCCTCCTTCGAGGGGGTGTTCCGGAGGGATCAGGCCGACAGCGCCTTCTGGACGGCCTGCGTCAGGGCGGAAATGGTCTGGTCGGCCGCCTGGCCGCCGGTGAAGTACGTCTCGAGCTGCTGGACCAGCGCGTCGTTCACGCCGGAGAAGCCCGGGAGGGTCACCAGCTTGACCAGGTCCGGCGGCATGGCCGTGGCCTGCTGCTGGTAGACCGGCATCAGGTCGGGCCGCACGGCGTAGGCGAGCTTCTGACCGGCCAGGTCCTTCCTGGTGGGCAGCACCGTGGTCTGTTCGCAGAACAGCTTCATGTTCTCGGCCGTGACCAGGAACTTGGCGAAGGCCGCCGCGGTGTCGGGGTCCTTGCTCTCCGCGTTGACCACCACCGCGTTGCCGCCCAGGTCGGCCGCCGCTCCCCCGGCCCCCTTGGGCAGGTACGTGGCGCCGAACTCGAACGCCTTCACCCGGCTCATCAGGTCGGGCAGGAGGAAGTCGCCGACGAAGGCCATCGAGATCTTCTGGGACGGGAAGACCAGGTCGGGACTGTTGTTGGTCTTGATCATGATGTTCTTGGGCATCAGGCCCTTGTCGTAGAAGGCCTTGGTGAAGGCCAGCGCCTCGCGCGTCTGCGGCGAGTCGAGCGCGACCGACGTGCCGTCGGGTCCGAGGGCCTTCCCTCCCGCCTGCCACAGCCAGTTGAGCCAGCGGAAGGCGCCGGCCTGCTGCCAGTTGACGCCGAACGGCGCCGCGCCGAGCCCGGCCGCCTTGAGCTTCTCGGCGACCTCGATGAACTCCTCCCAGGTCCACGCCTCGTCCAGGGTGGTGGGGACGTCCTTGATCCCGGCCTTGGCGAAGTGCTTCTTGTTGTAGAGCACGGCGCTGGTGTCGGTGTGGTGCGGCACCCCGTACGGCTTGCCGTCGTACTGGACGGCGGCCCACATCGCGTCGTTGAAGGCGGAGCTCTCGCCGCCCACCGTGGTGCTGAGGTCGTGCAGCACGCCCTGCGAGCTGTAGAGACCGATGTCGTTGTAGGTGACCCGGAACAGGTCAGGGCCCTGACCGGACTGGAGCCGGGCGTCGAGCGCGGAGCGCAGCTGGTCGAAGGGGAGTTGCTCCACCTTCACTTTGGTGCCGGAGTTCTGCTTCTCGAACGCCCGGGCGAGGGTGTTGAAGGCGGCCATCTCGGCGTCGGACCCCCACACGGTGAAGGTGAGCGTGCCGGGTGCCGAGCCTTCACCCGACGAGCCGCCGCAGGCCGCGAGGGCGTTGGCGGCGGCGACCCCGGCGACGGCGGATCCCGCGGTGCGCAGAAATTGGCGGCGGTTCAGGTCCATGGGGCCTCCTCGGTGGCACCGACCAAAGTGAGTAGGCCCTTTGCTATCAACTTCCTTCAGAAAACGTCAATACTTCTCAAATAATTCATCAGACGATCACGACGCTTCGCTGTGCCGCAGGTAAAGGCGGTCCTTGACAGCGCAAAGCGGTAGTCCGTACGGTCTCCCCTGATAGTTCTGCTCGTTTTGCGAGATTTTGATCATGAATGTTCGGGGTGGACGTGGAAGAGCCTGGATCAGTGGACGGGGCGTGCGGCCCAGGGCCTGACCGTCCCGAGCACGGCGCTTCTCCCGTGATCGGCCACGTCGAGCGCGGCCTTGGAGATCTCCTCCGGCGTGTGCCACCTCGTCCGTCCGGAGTCCTCCGCGTGCCAGCCGAGCAGGAGGTGGCGGACCAGTGCCGTGCCGTCCACGCCGTCTGGCAGCGGCGGCGCGGGAGCACCTTCCGGCGCGGCGTGCGCGCTGACGAGCAGCGCGACGAGGGTGCCCGCCACCCTGTCGGCGACCTCCCGCCAGGCCTCCGCCGGCGCGAACGGCTGGTAGACGAGGGCGAGGTCGAAACGCGCGTCGCCGAGCGCCGACCGCAGCGCGCCGGGAACGGTCACGTCGGCGACGGCGGCTCGCGCCCGGGGGGCGGCCGCCGTGACCCTGCCCGCCGACCGCGACACCACCGACGCGGTCCAGCCGCGGTCGAGGACGTCGCGTACGGCGGGCGCCAGGATCCCCGAACCCCCGACGACCAGGACGTGAGGCGGTATGGCTGACATTGATCTCCTTGTGCTGGGTGAGCTGAACGCGGATGTGATCGTCGAGTGCGGCGCGACCCGCCCGACATTCGGGCAGGTCGAGGACATCGTGGACGACGCCGAGATCGTGCTGGGCAGCTCGGGCGCGATCACCGCGTGCGGGGCCGCCAGGCTCGGCGCCAGGGTGGCGTTCGCCGGGGTCGTCGGCGACGACTGGCTCGGCGACTTCGTGCTGGAACGGCTAGGCGAACGTGGCGTCGACACCACGCACTGCCTGCGCCGGCGCGGCCGCCGCACCGGCATGAGCATCGTACTCAGCTCGGACGGCGACCGGTCCATCCTGACCTTCCCGGGCGAGATCGGCCGGCTGGCCGCCGGCGACGTCGCCCCCGAAGCGCTGGCCGCCGCCCGCCACGTGCACGTCAGCTCCTACTTCCTGCAGTACGACCTGTGGGAGGGCCTGCCCGGCCTGTTCCGCGCCGCCCGCGACCGCGGCGTCACCACCTCGGTGGACCCCAACTGGGATCCCGGCCGCACCTTCGACCACGGGCTGCCCGCGCTGCTGCCGCTGGTCGACTACCTGCTGCCCAACGAGGCCGAGGCCGTCCGCATCGCCGCCGCGCTCACCGCGGAATCCGGCGAGGACCGCGATGCCGGCCGGGCCGCCGCGGCCCTCGCCGGCGCGGGCACCACGGCGGTGGTCAAACGCGGCGCCGACGGCGCGCTGCTCCACTCCCCCGGCGGGACGGTGTGGAGCGTGAGCGCGCCGGCCGTCACGCCGGTCGAGACCACCGGCGCCGGCGACTCCTTCGACGCCGGGCTCCTGGCCGCGTTGCTGGCCGGCCAGGACCTGCCCGCCGCGCTCCGCCTGGCCTCGGCCTGCGGAGCGCTGTCCACCCAGGGCCGGGGCGGGACCGCCGCCCAGCCGGAGCGCGGCCAGGCCGCCGCGCTGGCCAGGAACCTGACCGTCACCGAGTACGAGGCACCCGTCGCCGCCCAGGCGGACGACGGAAGGGAGCAGCAGCAGTGACCATCACGACCCATCCGGAGCTCGCCCGCCGCACCGAGAGCGAGGTGTACAGCCAGCCGGAGATCTGGCAGCGCGTCGTCGACGCCGCCTCCGGCCTGTCGGCGGGGCTGCCCGCGGCGGGTGCGGACGTGCTCGCGGTCGGCTGCGGCACCTCGTACTACATCCTGGACTCCTACGCCCGCCGCCGCCAGCAGCTCGGCCAGGGTCGCACCCGGGCCGCCATCGCGACCGAGCTCGACGACCAGGACGACTACGACGCGGTGGTGCTGCTGTCGCGCTCGGGCACCACCACCGACCTCGTACGCCTGGCCGCCGAGCTGTCGCCGCGCACCACCGTGATCGCGATCACCGGCACCCCCGGCTCCCCCATCACGCGCGTCACCCATCAGCAGGTGCACCTCGACTTCGCCGACGAGCGGTCGGTCGTGCAGACCCGCTACGCCACCTCGGCGCTGACCCTGCTGCGGGCCTCCATCGGCGACCAGGTGGCGCACCTGCCGGAGCAGGCCCGGGCCGCGCTCGCGGAACCGCTGGTAGCCGACCCCGCCGACTACGACCACCTGGTCTTCCTCGGCACGGGCTGGACGCGGGCGCTGGCCGAGGAGGCGGCGCTGAAGTGCCGCGAGGCCGCCCGGCTGTGGACCGAGTCGTACGCCGCCCTGGAGTACCGGCACGGGCCCATCGCCTGCGCCGGGCCGCGCAGCCTGGTGTGGGCGCTGTCGCCGCTGCCCGACGACGTCGTGCGGGCGGTGGAGGCGACGGGGGCCACCCTGCGGATCGCCCGGGACGACCCGCAGGCGGAGCTGGTCAGGGTGCATCGGCTGGCGGTGGCCTACGCCCGCCACCGCGGGCTGGAGTGCGACACGCCCGAACACCTGTCCCGCTCGGTCGTGGTGGAGTGATCGATGCCGTTCGTGCAGCTCACCACCGGCCTGCCGGTCTCCCGGGACCTGGCCGGCCGCCTGGCCGCCTGCTTCTGTGACGCCCTGGGACTGGCGGAGGGCGACGTCATCGTGCAGCACGTCCCCGCGGCCGCCGGACCCGGTGCCGTCGCCGTCGTCGTCGGGCGGCCCCGGCCGGCCGAGGCGATGCGCGAGTCGGTGTCCCGCGCGGGGGCGCTCCTGGCCGAAGGGCTGGAGCTCGACCCGGACCTGGTGTTCGTCACCTGGCCGGAGCCCTGTGTCTCAGCCACCGGCCGGGGAGCGCTCACGTGAGGTCCGGTCCCCGCGCTGCTGATCGCAGGCCTCCGTACGCGCGCCGGATCACGGCGTGTCCCAGCGCCGTCCTCTCCCGGGCACGCACCCGCGAGCAGCGGCCGGGCGAAGCCGTTCTCGTGGACGGCCCGCCGCCCGGGCGGCGGGCCGTCGATCCAGGTGCCGCCGCACGGCGGTGCGCTGTCATCCCCAGGGCCGGAGCCCGGGGTCTCCCGCGAAAGGAAAAGCTTTGATGAGCCCGAAGTACCGACCGCATCCCGACCCTGCCGGCATCCTGGCCGGCAACCGGCAGCGGGCCCTCGAACGCGAGGGCATCCCCATGTACCTGGCCCTGGAGGACCTGACCGGCTCTCCCGTGCCGCCGGTCGGGGACGCCGCCGTGCTGGCGGAGGGCGCCGAGCTGGACGGGTTGCTCGGCCACTACGCCGAGCGCCTGGCTCCCGGGGCGGCCGACGACGACCTGGCCGAGCTCGCCTCGGTGATCACCGTGCTGGCGCGGGCCCACTTCGACGAGAAGGAGGACCGGGCATGACGGGCAACGGTTTCGCCCAGCACCGCGCCGCACTGCGCGAGGGCCGCTATGTCCGCGTGGTCAACTACCACAACACGCCGGAGTCCATGGCGGACGCGCTGCGCCACGAGCTGGCCGGCTACGCCGCCTCCTTCGACAGCGTGACGCTGGAGCACCTCGACGCCTTCTACGCCACCGGCCGGTGGCCGCTGGAGCGGCCCGGGTTCATCCCCGTCTTCTACGAGGGCTACCTGAACAACGCCACCGTGGCGGCGCCGATCTGCGACGAGCTCGGGCTGGTCGCCTGGTTCCCGATCATCACCCGGTTCCTCGACTGCCCGGTTCCCGAGCAGCGGGCCTTCGCCGAGGCCCACGACATCACGCTCGTCGAGGAGGAGCTGTCACGCGACCGGCTGGCGATGACGTGGGACGACGTGGCCGAGATCGGCCAGCGGCACGTGGTCGTCCCGCACACCGGCTCCCATGAGGAGATCGGGCGGGTGCGGACCGCCGAGGACGTCGAACGCGAGATCGTCAGGCCGCGCCGCGACGTCGAGCGGGCCACCGGCCGCGAGGCGCCCGCCTTCGTCTGGTTGCGCGGCACCGAGTACGGCACCAGCCCGGTCCAGGACGGCTGGGTGCGCGACACCGGCTACCGCTACCAGATCAGCAACACCATGATCCAGCGCATCGCCTGACCGCGCCCTGCCTCGCCGGTTGCCCGCGGGTTCGCTCGGCGGCTCCCTCCGCCTGTCCCCGCCGCCGCAAGGGCAGCGGCACGGGCAGGCGCAGGGGCAGCGGCACGGGCACGGGGCACGGGCGGACCGGGTCACCGTGCCGGCCCCGCCTGCCGCCCCGTGACGCGGGCCGCCGCGCTGGCCAGCACATCGCCGTGAACGCGACCATGAACGTGAGAAGGGCTTCTTGAGGGCCTTCTGGCGGTGATGAACAGGGTGAGAAGGGTCACGGTGGAGGGTGGCCCGCGAAAACTGCCTGGCCGCTCCGTCTGTCCGTGTGATATTCCGATGGCGAGAAGACACGACTTCCAGCACGGGGTGCCGCCGATGACCCAGCCCTGGCAACCGCCCGACCAGCCCTCGGCTCCGCGCGGCACGTACCCGCAGCAGCCTCCGGTCCCGCACGGCACGCACGCGCCGCAGGGCCCGGGTTCGCACGGCACGCACGCGCGGCAGCACGGGCCCTCGCACGGGCCGGCGCACGGGCCGGGAGAGCCGCAGATGCCGCCGCCCGTGGTCCCGCCCACCCCGGTGATCGGGATAGTCGCGCTGGTGCTCGGCCTGATCGGCGCGGCGGCGACGCTGCTGCCGGTGCTGCGCGTGCCCGGCGTCGTCGTCGGTCTCGTCGCCGCCGTCCTCGCCGTCGTGGCCGTGGCCTCGAAGGGCTTGGGAGGCAAGATGCTCGCCGCGGGTGGGTTCGCGGCCGGCCTGGCGGCGCTGCCGCTCGCGCTCGCCCTGCACGTGGTTTCCACGGTGCAGGACCGCGAGGCCCGGGAGTACGCCGACTGCGTCGCGATGTTCCCGGACCAGGTACACGAGTGCCAGGGCGCGGATTAGGACACCGGTGCCGGCTCGCCGCCGCAGGTCACTGGCCGGCCAGGCCACTGTGGGCGACGCCGCGTACAATCTGCCGCTGGAACAGCACGAACACGACCAGCAGCGGCAGCCCGGCCAGCACCACCGAGGCCATGATCTGCGCGTACCGCAGGCCGAACGTGCCCTGCACGACGTTGGCCAGGCCCACCGGCAGGGTCATGGTGTTCGGGTCGGTGGAGACCAGGAACGGCCAGAGGAAGTTGTTCCACGTGTTGATGAACGTGAAGATCGACACCGCGGCCAGCACGGGCCGCGACAGCGGCAGCACGATCGTGAAGAAGACCCGCCATCGCCCCGCCCCGTCCACGAAGGCCGCCTGCTCCAGCTCGGGCGGCACGTCCTGGAAGAACTTGAACAGGATGAAGACGATCAGCGGCGCGGCCACCTGCGGCAGGATGATCGCCCACCAGGTGTCGACCAGCCCGAAGGCGACCATCTCGGCGAACAACGGCGCGATGAGCACCTGCGGCGGCACCATGATCCCGGCCAGGATCACCGCCAGCAGCGTCCGCTGCCCCTTGAACTGGGTGCGCGCGAACCCGTACGCCGCCATGGCGGAGAACAGCACGGTCATGAACGTGACGATGACCGCGGTGACGGTCGAGTTGACGGCCCACTTGAGGATGCCGCCGGTCTCCAGGACCAGCGCGTACGAGTCGAAGGTGATCTCGCTGCCGAACCACTGCAGCGGGGTCACCGTGGTCTCCTCCTCGGGTTTGAGCGAGGTGGCCACCGCCCAGGCGATGGGCGCGAGCCAGATGGCCGCCAGCACGAGGGCGGCCAGCAGGAGGATGACCTGGCTGAAGCTGAACCGCTTGGTCACGACGCGACCTCCTCGCGCTTGCGGAACAGCCGGAGCTGCGCCAGGGAGACGATGACGATCAGGACGAACAGGATGTAGGAGACGGCCGAGGCGTAGCCGATGCGGTAGCCGGTGAAGCCGACGTCGTAGGCGTACTCGATGATCGGCCTGGTGGAGTCCTCGGGGCCGCCGCCCGTCATGAGGTAGATCTGGTCGAAGACCTTGAGCGAGGCGACCAGTTGCAACACCACGATGAGCGCGGTCGTGCGGCCGAGCAGCGGGAGCGTGATGGAGCGCAGCTTGTCCCAGGCCGTGGCGCCGTCGATCGAGGCGGCCTCGTACAGGTGCTGCGGGATGGCCTGCAGGGCGGCCAGGTAGAGCAGGAAGTTGAAGCCGACCGTCCACCAGACCGTGGTCAGCACCACCGACCACATGGCCGTGGACGGGTCGCCCAGCCACAGGACGTCGGTGCCGAGCGTGCCGTTGAGCAGGCCGTAGTCGGGCGGGTAGATCATCTGCAGCCAGAGGATGGACACCACCGCTGACGGCAGCAGGAACGGCCCGAAGAACGACAGCCGCCACAGCCACTGCACGAAGCGCAGGTGGTGCACCAGGAGCGCGAACACCAGCCCGAGGAACACCAGCGGGATCGTGCTCAGCACGGTGAAGACCAGCGTGTTCCACAGCGAGCGCCACATGCGGGGGTCGCCGAACGCCTCGGCGTAGTTGGCGAAGCCGACGAGGTGGTCGTTGCCGCCGGCGATGTTGACGCTCGACAGGCTCATCCGGAATCCGAGCAGGGTCGGCCAGACCAGGAAGACCACGTAGACCAGCAGGAACGGCGCCACGAACAGCAGCCCGTGCTGTGTCCATCCGCGCCGGACCTTGGCCCTGGCCACAGGGGCGGCGGAGGTCGCGGGGGGCGCGACGGCGGTGCTCATGAGCGCTCCTCGTCGGGGAAGGGGTTCGGGGCGGACAGCAGCCGGCCGAGCGAGGCCTTGGCCGCGGCCAGGCCCTCCTCCGGCGTGCGCTCGCCGCTGATGACGGGGGAGAACGCCTCGCCGAACTCGATCCACAACCGCGACGCGGAGCCGGCGAACCACACCTGGGGATCGAGCGCGACCTCGGTGATGACCGAGCGGTACTCCGACTGCGGCTCCAGCGCCAGGTACTCGGGCAGTTCCAGGGTCGGCAGGTAGGCGGGCACGTGGCCCGCCACGGCCCATTCGGCGCTGTTCTTGACGAGGTAGGCGATGAACTCGTAGGTGGCGCGCTCCACCTCGGGGTCGCGGTCGCGCTGGTGCGGCAGGACGAACGCGTGGCAGTCGGCCTGCGCCGATCCGGTGCCGAAGACGGCGGGGAAGCGCGTCATGCTGAACGGTGTCCTGCGCTCCTTGAGCCCGGTGGTCTCCCAGTCGCCGTTCCACAGGAAGGCGGCCTGGCCGTTGGTGAAGTTGGCCACGGAGGCGCCGTAGTCGGTGCGCCAGTCGCACAGCCCTTCCTTGCCGAGCCGCTGCATGAACCGCAGCGCCTCCAGCGCCTTGGCGTCGTCGATGGTGACCGTGGTGCCGTCGTCGGACAGCAGGGTGCCGCCGCTCTGCGGGTACAGCGACCACCACACGCGCCATGGGCCGACCGTGCCGAGGCCGAGCGCGTCGAAGGCGAGCGGCGGTTTGCCGCCCATCACCTCCTTGGCCTTGGTCAGCTGGTCCATCAGTCCGTCGACGCCGTTGGTGGGCCGCAGCTTGCCGTCCGCGCCGAGCAGCCCTGCTTTGCCGCAGATGTCGGTGTTGTAGTACTGCACCATCGGGTGGGCGTCGAACGGGATGGCGTACAGCACGCCGTCGATGTGGGCACGCTCCCAGATGGGCGGGCTGAAATCGGCTCCCCGCAGGCCGACCTCCTCCAGCAGCCGCTCGTTGACGGGGTCGAGGATCTGGCCGGCCCCGATCCCGGCCAGCCGGGCCAGGTGGAAGGTGGCCAGGTCGGGCGATCGCCCGCCGGAACCCGCCATGGCGATCTTCGTGTAGTACGGCTCGCCCCAGGCGAGCACGTTCTCCTCGACGAAGATCTGCGGGGCGGCCTTGGCGAACGCGTTCACCATGCTGTTCATGATGATCCCGTCGCTGGCGCCCAGGAAATGCCAGTACTGGACCCGCGTCCGGGACGAGCCGAGTCCCACGGGAATGGCGCAGCCTGAGGCGGCGGCGCCGAGAAGGGCAAGGCTGCCGCCGAGGAGGTGCCGGCGGGATATGTCGGGGGGACCTTGCACAGTAGCCTCTTCCTACCGAGCCGATGCTTGGCCGTGCTCGCTGATGTTCTCGTTAACAAAGAGGATGCAGGGCAGCCGCGAACCAACCTGACGCACCGCGCGCAGGCGACGGTGGCGATCCGCCGGGTTGCGGAGGTCGCCGCGCAGACCCCGTGTTTCGTTGGGGTTACCCGAGTGTTAGCGGTAACACCTGGCATGTCAAGGCCCCCGCGAAACCGCTTGCCGAGACCCGGGGGCGAGCGCGGGCCCCTTGACCCCGCCTGCTGATAACGCTAACAATCTGGAGCGACGTCACGCCCGCGCGACACCAGGAGTCCCCTCCGTGCACCAGGCAGAACTCACGCTCGATCCCGCGTTCAAGGTGGCTCCGGTACGCCGGCGCACCTTCGGCACGTTCGTCGAACACCTCGGGCGATGTGTCTACACCGGCATCCACGAGCCGGACCACCCCTCAGCCGACGGCGACGGCTTCCGCCGCGACGTGCTCGACCTGACCAGGGAACTGGGCGTGTCCACCGTCCGCTACCCCGGCGGCAACTTCGTCTCCGGCTACCGGTGGGAGGACGGCATCGGCCCGGTCGCCGAGCGGCCGCGCCGGCTCGACCTGGCCTGGCACAGCACCGAGACGAACGAGGTCGGCGTCGACGAGTTCGTCCGCTGGTGCCGCAAGGCCGGCGTGGAGCCCATGATGGCGCTCAACCTCGGCACCCGCGGCATCGCCGAGGCCCTCGACCTGCTCGAATACTGCAACCACCCGTCCGGCACCACGCTGTCGGACCTGCGCGTCGCCAACGGCTCGAAGGAGCCGTACGGCATCAGGATGTGGTGCCTCGGCAACGAGATGGACGGCCCCTGGCAGACCGGCCACAAGACGGCCCGCGAATACGGCCGCCTGGCCGCGGAGACCGCCCGCGCCATGCGCACCATGGACAAGAACCTGGAGCTGGTGGCCTGCGGCAGCTCGGGCTCCGGCATGCCGACCTTCGGCGCGTGGGAGGCCACGGTGCTGGAGGAGACGTACGACGTGGTCGACTACATCTCCTGCCACGCCTACTACGAGGAGAAGGACGGCGACCTCGGCAGCTTCCTGGCCTGCTCGACCGACATGGAGTACTTCATCTCCTCGGTCGTGGCCACCGCCGACCACGTCGGGGCGCGGCTCAAGTCGCGCAAGCGCATCGACATCTCCTTCGACGAATGGAACGTCTGGTACCTGTCGCGCTTCCAGGGCGCCGAGCCGCCCACCGACTGGCCGGTCGCGCCGCCGCTGCTGGAGGACCACTACCATCTGGCCGACGCGGTGGCGTTCGGCGGACTGCTGATCACGCTGCTGCGCAACAGCGACCGGGTGACCGCCGCGTCGCTGGCCCAGCTGGTGAACGTGATCGCGCCGATCATGACAGAGCCCGGCGGGCGGGCCTGGCGGCAGACGACGTTCCATCCGTTCGCGCAGGCGTCCAGGCACGCGGCGGGCGACGTGCTGCGGGTGGAGCCGGTCTCGCCGTCGTACGAGACGAAGGAGTACGGCGAGGTGCCGCTGCTGCACGCGGTCGCCACGCACGCGGAGGAGGGCACGACGCTGTTCGCGGTCAACCGCTCGACCGACGCGCCGCTGTCGCTGAAGATCGACGCGCGGGCGCTCGGCGGTGCGCGGATCGTCGAGGCCACCACCCTGGCGGACTCCGACGTCTACGCCCGCAACACGGCCGACGCCTCCGACCGGATCGCGCCCAGGCCGAACCCCGACGTCGAGCACGACCCGGCGCGCGTCCTGCTGCCGCCGGTGTCGTGGAACGTGATCAGGCTGGCCTGAGGCTCACCCGGGGGCGGCGCCGGTGCTCTCCCTGACGACGAGCTCCGGCTCGACCAGGCGCCGCCCGTCGGGGTCGGCGCCCGCCATCCGGTCGAGCAGCATGTGGAAGGCGAGCCGGCCGACCTCGCCGAAGTCCTGCCGCACGGTGGTCAGCGGCGGCCAGTAGTAGGCGGACTCGGGGATGTCGTCGAAGCCCGCCACGCTGACGTCCTCGGGCACGCGCCGCCCCGCCTCGCGCAGCGCCCTCAGCACGCCGAGCGCCATCTGGTCGTTGGCCACGAACACGGCGGTGAGCTCGGGCTCCTGCGCCAGGCCGCGGCCGAGCCGGTAGCCGGAGCGCGCGCTCCAGTCGCCGCGCAGCACGTCGGGCACCGGCCGGCCGGCCTCCTCCAGCACGCCGCGCCAGCCCTCGATGCGGCCGTTGGCGTCGAGCCAGTCGGCCGGCCCTGCAACGTGCCACACCGTGCGGTGGCCGAGGCTGAGCAGGTGTCTGGTCACGCGCACGGCTCCGGCCCGCTGGTCGACCTTGGCCACGGGCACGGGGATGTCGTCGCCGGCGTCGACCGCCACCACCGGCATCTCGGGCGGCAGGTGGCGCAGGCCCTCGGTGGCGGACTCGTGCGGCGCGACGATGATCACGCCGTCGACGGCCTGGGCGCGCAGCCGCTGCACGCCCTCCTCCATCGACCTGCGGTTGAGCGAGCTGAGGCTGGCGATGCTGACGTTGTAGCCGGCGTTTCTCGCGGCCTGCTCGATGCAGTAGAGGGTGGTGGCGGGGCCGTAGAGCGTGGTGTCGATGCTGACCACGCCGAGCACGCCGGAGCGGCCGGTGACGAGCTGGCGGGCCGCCTGGTTGGGCCGGTAGTCGAGCTCCCTGACCGCGGCCAGCACCCGGGCCCGGGTCTCGGCGCGCACCCGATCGGGATCGTTGAGCACTCGCGAAACGGTCATGGCCGAGACACCGGCGAGCATCGCCACGTCCATGAGCACCGCAGGCCTGCCATTCCTGGATTTCACCGCGGTTCACCCCCTGGCGGTAACGCTAACAGGCGGAGGGGGGCGAGCGCGCGGGGGTTAATCACGGGGTCACGCGTCGTCAGCGCTCACGTCGGTCGCCGGCGTGCGGATGATCGGCGCCGCGGGTCAGCCGGCTCCGTCGTGCACCAGCAGGACGAAGGTGCGGGCGTACGAGATGCCCTGCTCGGGCCGCGGCCAGTCCAGCTCGGCCAGGGCCCGCGAGCCCGCCTCGTGGTAGGCGCCGTTGACGCGGATCTCGGCCGTCTCGGCGCCCTCGCCCCCGCCGAAGAACGCCTTGACGCCGATCAGGCGCTCGCGCTCGAACGTGCCCTTCAGCGCGGGAGCCAGATGCGGCAGGACCACGTGCTGGACGGCCCACCGCTGGACGGCCTCATGGTCGTCGCCGGTGCCCCAGCCGGTGATGCCGCCGTGGATGGCGTGCCAGCCGGAGAAGCCGTCGGGATCGTCGGGGCCGAAGTGGGCGGCGTGCGAGCCGTCCTGGACGAGGAGCTCGAGCAGGGCGCTGCCGGTCGTGCCGAGCCACACCTGGACGGCCCGGTCGAGGGCCTCGTCGGTGGTGCCGCCGTACCCGGCCACGCAGTCGCTGATCGTGGTGTCCTCGGGGCGGTCGACGTTGAGCACGAAGTCGAGGTCGAGGTGGCCGGGGCCGCCGGAGTGGTCGTCGCCCAGCACGACGGCGAGCGTGCCCGGCCCCTTGGCCATGCTCCCCTGGACCTGCCACGGCCTGCCCATGGCCGTGCTCAGGCGATCGGCGATCACGCCCAGGATCACGTCGTCCGCCGGTCGTCCCTCGTCCATGCTCATCCCTCTCGACCTCGCCGGGCACCACTCCGGCAAGACTAGCGAGTCGTGATCATCATGCGGGCGGACGCACCCGGTGGCGGCGCCCCTGAAGCCGCCGTTGCCAGGGAACTGCCAGGAACGGTCGTTACTCTGCACCGGCATGAACCGGCAGCGAACACCGAGCACGACGCTGGCCAGGTCCGGTCCCGTCCTCTCCCGCGCGCGCGGCGCACGCGAGCTGCCCACCCCGGGCGTGCGGGTACGCGCCTTCCGGGCCCGGGAGCACACCCCATGAAGATCCGCTACTTCATGCTGCACGCCTACGGCGTGGGCGGCACCATCCGCACGGTTGTCAACCAGGCGAACGCGATGGCCGTCGCGGGCCACGACGTCGAACTGGTCAGCCTCGTCCGGCGGCGCGAGAGACCCCAGTTCAGGCTGGACCCGCGCATCCCGATCGTGACGCTCGTGGACCAGCGCGGCGGCCGGCGTCCGGACTCGCTGGGACGCAGGGCGTGGCGCCGGATGCGCGGCGAGTTCGTGCCGCGCGGGGAGTTCGCGAGCGCGTACTTCACCGAACGGGTGGAGCGCGCCGCGATGGACTACGTGGCCGCGCTCCGCGACGGTGCCCTCGTGACCACGCGGCCCGCGCTCAACCTGATCGCGGCCCGCCGCGCGCCCAGAGGTGTCGTCACGGTCGCGCAGGAGCACATGAACCTGTCGGCCTATCCCGACACCATCCGCAGGCAGATCGCCCGTCACTACGGCCGCCTGGACGCGATCACCGTCCTGACCCGCACGAACCGGCAGGAATACGAGCGCCTGCTGCCAGGGGCCCCGATCGTGCAGATCCCGAACGCGGTCCACCGGGCGGAGCAGGAGCCGTCCCGGCAGGTGAACCCCGTGGTGGTCGCGGCCGGGCGGCTGACCGCGCAGAAGGGTTTCGACCTGCTGGTCGAGGCCTTCGCGCGGGTGGTGGCCGACCATCCGGAATGGCGGCTGCGCATCTTCGGCACGGGCGCCAGGAAGGCGGAGCTCGACGGGCTCGTGCAGCGCCTGGAACTGGGCGGGCACGTGACGTTGCCAGGGCGTACCGACCGGCTGGACCAGGAGCTGACGAACGCCTCCGTGTACGCGCTGAGCTCCCGGTTCGAGGGCCTGCCCATGGTGATGATCGAGGCCATGGCGCACGCGCTGCCCGTGGTCGCGTTCGACTGCCCGACCGGCCCAGGGGACGTGCTGACCGACGGGGTGGACGGCCTGCTCGTGCCGCCGCGGAACGTCGACGCGCTGGCCGACGCCCTGATGCGGGTCATCTCCGACCGGGACCTGCGGGTGCGCATGGGCGGGGCCGCGGCCGAGACGGCACGGGCCTACGCGCCGGAGCAGGTGATGCCGCTCTGGGAGGATCTGTTCGCGGAACTGGCACACGGCGAACGCGTCACCGGCACCTTCTGGCACAACAGGTGAGCGCCAACAGTAAAAGATTTACCTAACGAAAAGCCCGGAAATTGCGGGGTTCTGGCGACCAGTCACGAGATTCTTGTTCTTTTCGTCAACAGCATTCCAAAAAGCGCGGCAGCCTGTCGTCATGCGTATCAGGAAAGCCCCTCTTGTCGCCTTGGCAGGCGCCGCCGCCCTGGTCACCGGGGTAGCCACGCCCGCCACCGCCCAGGTGCCGGCCGCAGCACCCGTCATGACGGCCGCGGAAAGAGACACCCCAGCGGTGTACGGCCGGGCGGCCTATCTGATCGACGCCGAGTCCGGCGACGTGCTTTTCAGCAAGGACGCTCGCGAACGTATGCCGGTCGCCAGCTTGACCAAGACCATGACCGCATATGTCGTATTGAAGTCGGCCAAACCCACCGACGTTGTCCGCATCAAGGCCGAAGACGTCGCGTACGCGGAGGATGGCGGCGGCACCACCGCGGACCTGCGCCCCGGCGACCGGATCACCGTCGGCGAGCTGATGTACGCCCTCATGCTCCCCTCCGGCGCCGACGCCGCCCACGCGCTGGCCCGCACGTACGGCCCCGGCGTCAAGGGCTTCGTCGCCAGGATGAACGCGACCGCCCGCGAGCTGGGCATGTCCGACACCGAGTACGTCAACGCCGACGGCCTGCCCACCCCGCGCGGCGACGGCTACTCCACGGCCGAGGACCAGGCCCTGCTGGCGGTCAAGGCGCTCCAGGTGCCACTGATCAAGGAGGTCGCCGGTACGCGGCGGCACTCGCTCGCCGCCACCGACGACCACCGCGCCTACAGCTGGCGCAACACCAACAGGCTGCTCGGGACGCCGGGCGCGATCGGGTTGAAGACCGGGTTCACCCGGGCGGCGGGCTACTGCCTGGCGTTCGCGGGCGAGTCGGAGGGACGGCGGCTGGTCGGCGTGCTGCTCGACGAGTCCGTCTCCAGCCGCCGGTTCAGCACCGCCGAGGCGCTCCTGTCCTGGGGCGGGTCGCGCGTGTCGGCCTGAGCCGTGTGGCCGTCATCACCGCCATAACTGTCGTTGCAGTCGTTGCAGTCATGACTGCAACGACAGTAATATCCGGAAATATGAGTACCCCCTCGGAAGCCGAGCTGGAGTTCGTCGACGACGTCGCGGTTTTCTTCGCGCGGGAAGGGCTGCCGCTGATCGCCGGCCGGGTGATCGGATGGCTGCTCATCAGCGACCCCGAGGAGCAGAGCGCGGGGCAGCTGGCGGACGTGCTCCGGGTCAGCCGCAGCTCCATCAGCAGCGCGACCCGCCTCCTCACCCCCAGCGGGCTGGTCGAGGGGGTCCGCCGCAGGGGCGAACGGCAGGAGTACTTCCGCATCGCCGCCGACGGGTGGAGCCGCATGGTCGCCGGGCGCTACGCCAAGACGGCCGCGTTCAGGGAACTCACCGAGGTCGGCCTGCGGGTGCTGGCCGGCAGCGCGCCCGAGCGGCGCGAGCGGCTCGCCGGCGTCCACCAGCTCTACCAGTTCCTGGAGCGGGAACTGCCGGCTCTGTGGGACCGGTGGGAGGCGTACCGCGCCGCCGCCGAGAGCCCTGGCGGAAAGGACACACCCGGCCCAGGCGCCACCGTAGCGGGCACGTCCGCAGCAGTCACACCCGGAACGTGCACGTCCCCAGCAGGCACATCCGGAACGGGCACGTCCGGAGCAGGCGCCGCAGGGAAGGGTACGGAGTGACGGCGGGCGCGCCCGCGGAGCCGTCCGGGCTGCGCAGCACCTTTCTCACGTGCCCGGAGGGCCGGCTGCACGTCTACAGCGCCGGCGACCTGGGCTCCCCCGTCCTGCTGCTCAGCGGGGCGGGTATCGACAACGCGCTGCTCAGCTGGCGGCATCTCATTCCCGTTCTGGCCCGTCGGCACCGCGTTCTCGCCCTCGACTGGCCGAAGCAGGGCAGGAGCCGCCCGTGGGACGGGCCGGCCACCCACGAGCGCCTGCTGGGCGCCATCACCCAGGTACTCGACCATTTCGAGCTGCCCTCGGCGGCCCTGGTCGGCCTCTCCCAGGGCGGCGCGCTCAGCCTCGCGTACGCCATCGAGCACCCCTCCCGCGTGGACCGGCTCGTGGCGCTCGCCCCGGCCGGAATCCTGTCGTTCCCGACCGTCGTGCACCAGGCGCTCTGGCTCGTCGCCAAGCTGCCGCTGCTGAGCAGGACGTTGCCGAGCGTCATGTTCAGGAGCCGGGAGGGCATCGCCCGCTTCGCCAGGCGGGCGCTCTTCGCCGGGCCCGTCGACGACTTCGACGGCGTCGTGGACGAGATCCAGACCGAGGTGCGGGTCGCCGGCGCGGCTTCGTCCGACTGGCAGAACGCCTCCATCGGCCCGCTGCGGATGCGCGTCGACCTCAGGCCGCGCCTCGGCGAGATCGCCTGCCCCGCCCTCCTCATCCAGGGCGACAAGGACGCGGGGGTGAACGCCGAGCGCGCCAGGGCCGCCGCCGCGCTCATCCCCGGCGGCCGGTTCGTGCTGCTCGAAGGCGTCGGCCACTGGTCCAGCCGCCAGGCCCCCGATCGGGTCAACCCGCTGATCGGCGAGTTCCTCGACGAGGGGCGAGGACCGATGGACGGTAGTGATCCTCCGGGCTAGGTGCCCAACTCGACGGCACATTCCCTGCACGGTCGCGCAGGTGCACCTCCGCTGGATCACCACGCGCAGCCGTCGCGTGGTGTTGTGGACGTCCGGCTCGCAGGGCGTCGTACTGCGGGTGAGCATGAACGTATCGCGCCCCCGGCGTACGGGGGCCCGTGCGTGGGTCAGCGCACGCCGCGCGGGCGGAACTGGATGCTGATGCGCGGCCCAGCCGGGCGGCTGGTCTTCGGGATCGCGTGCTCCCAGGTGCGCTGGCAGCTCCCGCCCATCACGATCAGATCGCCGTGGCCGAGATCGTGGCGGATCGAGGAACCGCCGCCGCGCGGCCGCAGCAGCAGCGAACGGGGGTCGCCGACGGAGAGGATCGCCACCATGGTGTCCTCGGTGCTGCCCCTGCCGATCGTGTCGCCGTGCCAGGCCACGCTGTCACGGCCGTCGCGGTAGAAGCAGAGCCCGGCCGTACGGAACGGCTCGCCCAGCTCCTCGCCGTAGTGAGCGTTGAGCGCCCGCCTGGCCTCGTCAAGCGCCGGATCGGGCAGGGTCTCGTGCTCGTCGTAGAACTTCAGCAGCCGGGGCACGTCGACGACCCGGTCGTACATGTGCCGCCGCTCCGCGTGCCACGGAACCGTCTCGGCCAGCCGTTCGTAGAGCTCGTCCGCTCCAGCCAGCCAGCCGGGCCTGAGGTCGATCCAGGCGCCGTGGGCGAGGTGGGTCCTGCGCACCGTGGCGCCGAGCGGCCCGACCGCGAGCTCCTCGTCGAGGCCGAGCAGAGATGCTTGGAACGCGGCTGTCATAAGGACGAGTGTATGCCATCGTTCAAACACACATTCGATCACAGGTGGGCGGGGCGGCCCGCGAAGGTGCGCCCGGCCTGCGCGGCACGCAGTCCGTACAGGCCGGGCCGCCCTCGGGCGCGAAGCGGCCTCCAGCACCCTGAGGCGCTTTCGGGCACTTTCCCAGCCGCCCCGCGCTCACACGAGGAGCATCGTCCCATGTAACGTCTCGTTTATGTTATCCCGTTACATGGCCGGAGCCGTCGCCGCCCGCACCGGGGATGAGATGTCCGGGCCCGCCCTCCTCGTCACCGGACTCGCCGTCACGGGGTCCCCCCTGCTGGCGTCGTGGTTGCTGGCCGGGCTCACCGTCTCGGCCGCCGTGGGCGGGCCGCTGCTCGGAGTGCTGCTCGACCGGGCGCGGCGGCCCGGCAGGCTGCTCGCCTGCTGCCTGTCGGGGTACGCGGCCGGGCTCCTGCTGGTCCTCTCGGGGCTGGGCCGGTTGCCGGAGGCGGCGCTCATCGGGGTGGCCGTCGCGACCGGCCTGCTGGGTCCCGCGCTCGCCGGCGGCTGGACCGCGCAGTTGCCTCTGGTGACCGGGCCCGAACGGCTGGGCCGTGCCACCGCGCTCGACGCCATGACCTACAACGTGGCCGGACTCGCCGGACCCGCCGTGGTGGGCGTGCTCGCGGCCGCGGGCGGCGGCACCATGGCGGTGCCGGCATGCGCCGCGCTCCTGCTCGCCGCCCTGCCCGTCGCCTGGACCCTGCCCCCACGTCGGGACGGAACCTCCCCAGGCCGCACATCCATAGGGAGAGCGTCGTCTGAGAGGACGCTCGCCGATCGACGGCCGGTCGGAGCTCGGACGCCCTCCGAAGGACATCCAGATCCGATCCCACCCGAGGTCCGGCCGGACGGGACCGGGACCACCAGCGGCGGGCGTGAGGGGGTCGAACGTCAGGAAGCCGGACGCCAGGAGACCGGACGCCAGGAGACCGGGCGCCAGGAGACCGGGCGCCAGGAAGCCGCGCGTCAGGAGGACGGACGTCTGAGGGGCGGGCGTCGGAAG
>NZ_SMKO01000148.1 GCF_004348685.1 Nonomuraea deserti
GGGCTGCTGGGGTGGCGGATGGCCGGCTCAGTCCAGGAGCGCGGCGGGGATCTGCGCATGCCGGGCGCGTAGCTCTTCGCCCAGCGCCTTGGCCTGCGGGTCCATGCGCGGGCTCGCCGCCACACCCCGGCCCAGGAGCCCGTGGACGACGAAGTTGAGCGCCTTGAGGTTCGGCAGCTCGTGGCGGTCGATGCGGTACGGGGCCAGGTGCGGCAGGAGGCGCTTGAGACGGTCAGGGGTCAAGGTGGCGGCCAGCCACGCGTACCGGTCCTGAGTCGCGGCCCAGACCCCCAGGTTGGCGTTGCCGCCCTTGTCACCGGAACGCGCACCCACGATCCGCCCCAGCGGCATCCACACGGTCCCCTCCCCGCCCGCCACGCCGTCCGCTCCTGTGGTGTCCGCCGGGGCGGGATGCGCTGCGCTGGTCCCCGTGCCGCCCGCCAGGGCGGGCGAGGGGGATGTGATCGCCATGGTGCGGGTGCCGGCCGTGCCGACGGGCTCCGACGTGAGCGGCGGCTTCGGATCGGGGAGTGAGGACGGGGGTTGAGGGCCGGCGGGTACGGCGGTGACGGGTGTCTCTGCGCCGTCCACGAAGACCTGGGGCCGGACGTCCGAGGCCGGGACCAGGACCGGCCAGTAGATCCCGTACGGCGTGGCGTTGCCTGGCGGGGTGAGGCCGTAGAAGCCCGGGTAGCTGGCCAGCCCCGTCTCCACCACGGCCGAGGAGAAGGCGCGCCCCGCCGTGCGCTCGTCGGCGCTCATGACCGTGATCCGCAGCAGGCCGGAGTCCGTGAGCGTCACGTCCACCGCGTCGAACGACTCCCGCGGGACCCGCGCCCAGACGGCCTCCTCCGCCACCCGGGCCTTGGCCGCCACGTCGAGGCCCGTGAGCACGAGGGTCATGGTGTTGCGGTAGCCGCCCAGGTAATTGACGGCGACCTTGAGCGTGCCGGGCGGCGGCTCGCCCCGGACGCCGGAGACCAGCACCCGGTCGGGCCCGTCGTCGGCGAGCGTGATCGTGTCGAACCTGGCCACCACGTCGGGCCCGAGGTAGCGGGGGCCGCCCAGCTCGTACACCAGCTGGGCGGTGACCGTGCCGGCCGAGACCAGGCCGCCCGTGCCGGGATGCTTGGTGATCACGGCGGATCCGTCCGGGCGGAGCTCCGCGAGCGGGAAGCCGCAATGGGCCAGATCGGGTACGTCCTGGAAGAACGGGTAGTTGCCGCCCGTGGCCTGGCAGCCGCACTCGATGATGTGCCCGGCGACCACCGATCCCGCCAGCGGGTCGAGGTCGGCGGGGCCCCAGCCGTACCGCCAGATGCCGGGCCCGGTCACCAGGGCGGCGTCGGTGACGCGGCCGGTCACCACCACATCCGCGCCCGCCGACAGGGCGGCGGCGATGGGGCGGCCGCCCAGGTAGGCGTTCGCGGTCAGCGGGGTCGCGCCGAGGCGCTCGCCGGTGTCGGCGTTGACCAGGTCGAGGGGCCTGCCGGTGAGGTCGTCGCCGGTGACGTGGGCGACCGAGGGGGACAGGCCGAGGCGGGCGGCCAGCTCGTGCACGGCCTCCGCGCACCCGGCAGGGTCGAGGCCGCCCGCGTTCGTCACGATCTTGATGCCCCGGTCGAGGCAGGGGCCGAGGACGTCCTCCAGCTGCCGCAGGAACGTCGGCGCGTAGCCGGGGCGGCCCTTGAGCCGGTTGCCGGCCAGGATCAGCATGGTGAGCTCGGCGAGCCAGTCGCCGGTCAGCACGTCGATCGGCCCGCCCTCGACCATCTCCCTGGCGGCGGAGAGCCGGTCCCCGTAGAAGCCGCTGCAGTTGGCGACGCGCAGGGTCATCGCGTGGCCCACGTGGGCGGCCGCTTCTCCATGTACGCGGCGATGCCCTCCTGACCCTCCTCCGAGGTGAAACGCTCGGCGGACAGCGTGGTCATCTGCCGCAGCCCCTCCGGGAACGACATCGCCGGCACCTGCCTGACCAGCTGCTTGGTGATGGCCAGCGCCTCGGGAGCACCCTTGATCAGCAGGTCGGCGTAGTGGGCGACCGCCGCGTCCAGCTCCTCCTCCGGCACGGCCTTGGAGATCAGCCCGATCTCCGCGGCCCTGGCGGCGTCGAACACCTCGCCGGTCAGGAAGTATTCGGCGGCGGCCCTGGGGTCGAGCCTGCGCAGCACCGGCACCGAGATCATCGCGGGCACCACGCCGAGGCGTACCTCCGTGAACGCGAACGACGCCGTCACCGGCGCGACCGCGAAGTCGCACGCCGCCACCAGGCCGAGGCCGCCCGCCCGCGCGGTGCCGTTGAGCCGGCAGATCACCGGCTTCGGGCTCTCCCAGATGAGCGAGAGGATCTCCGGGAACGACGCCGTCACCGGCGCGTCCGGCTTGCCGTCCGCGGCGCGCTGCTCCTTGATGTCGGCCCCCGAGCAGAACACCCTGCCCGTGGCCGTCAGAACGATCACCCGGGCCGCCGGCTCGGCCAGCGCCCAGTCGAGCCGCTCCCTCAACTCGCCGAGCAGGCGTACGGACAGGGCGTTGCGGTTGGGCGGCGAGTCCAGCGTGATCGTCGCTACGCCCGCCGCCAGGTCCTGGTGGACCAGGGTCATGTGCTCTCCTCCTGAATGATCGCCAGCACGGCTCCCGCCTCGACCTGCCGGCCTTTCTCCACGTGTACGCCGGACACCACGCCCGCGACGGGGGCGGCGACCCGGTGCTCCATCTTCATGGCCTCGAGCACCAGCACCGGTTGCCCCTTGGCGACCCGGTCGCCGGCCGCCACCTCGACGCGCAGCACACTGCCCGGCATGGGGGCCAGCAGGGACCCCGGCGCGACGTGCTCGACCGGCTCGGGCAGCCGGGGGAGCGGGGTCAGCACGGCGCAGCCGCCCGCGTGGTCGACGTAGACCTTCGGGTCACCGTCGTACCGGGCCACCTCGAAGGTGTGGCGGACGCCGTCGCGTTCGAGGACGACGGTGTCCGGCTCGGCGCTGAGCACGGTGATGTGCTCAGGGAGCGGGTCGTACACGATCTCGGCCTCGGCGAAGCGGGCGCGGCGGGGCTGGGAGCGCACGTTGCGCCAGCCGCTCGGCAGCCCGGCCAGCACGCGCGCGTCGCGCCGGTTGGCGGCGGCCAGGGCGAGGGCGGCGGCCAGCGCGGGCAGCCCGCCCGCCGGCTCGCCCCCCGGGCCGTCGCTCGTCGCGCCGTCCGGTGCGGGTCGCGGCCGGGTGGGGACGCCGTGGACGGGGCCGTCCGGGTCCAGGAATCCGGTATGGGTGTCACCGGCCAGAAAAACTGGATTTGTCAGGATTCGTACGAGCAAGTCGCGATTAGTGGTGACCCCGTGGAGCTTCGCCCGCCGCAGCGCCGTGGCCAGCCGCCGCACCGCCTCCCCGCGCGACGAGCCGTGCGCCACCACCTTGGCCAGCATCGCGTCGTAGTGCGGCGACACCACGGACCCCGACTCGACGCCCGCGTCCACGCGCACGTCCCCGGGCACCTCGAACCGCCGCAACACCCCCGTCTGCGGGAGGTAGCCGTCGTCCTCCGCGTACAGCCGCGCCTCGACCGCGTGCCCGGCGGGCTCGGGAGGGCTCGCCGGCAGCGCCGCGCCCTCGGCGATCTCCAGCTGGAGCCGGACGAGATCGACGCCGTGGACCAGCTCGGTGACGGGGTGCTCGACCTGGAGCCGGGTGTTCATCTCGAGGAAGGCCACCCGGTCGCCCTTGACCAGGAACTCCACCGTCCCCGCTCCGGTGTGGCCGATCGCCCGCGCGGCCCTGGCGGCGGCCTCGAACAGGTGCTCCCTCAGCGCGGCGGAGATCCCTGGCGACGGGCACTCCTCGACGACCTTCTGGTGCCGCCGCTGCACGCTGCACTCGCGCTCGCCCAGCGCCCACACGGTGCCGTGCCGGTCGGCCAGCACCTGGACCTCGACGTGCCGGGCCGCCTCCAGCAGCGGCTCCACGAACACGGTGCCGTCGCCGAAGGCCGCCGCCGCCTCCCGCTCCGCCGACTCGATCTCCCGCGCGAGCTCGCCCGGCTCGCGCACGACGCGCATCCCCCGGCCGCCGCCACCGGCGGACGCCTTCACCAGCAGCGGGAACTCGCCGGGGGCGGCCGGGTCGAGCGACGGCAGCACGGGCACCCCGGCCTCCGCCATCAGCCGCTTGGCCGCGACCTTGGACCCCATGGCCGCGATGGCCGCCGGCGGCGGGCCGACCCACACCAGCCCGGCGTCGAGCACGGCCTGCGCGAAGTCGGCGTTCTCCGACAGGAAGCCGTACCCGGGGTGCACGGCGTCCGCCCCGGCGGCGCGGCAGGCGGCCAGGATCAGCCCGGCGTCCAGGTACGTCTCCGAGGGGTGCGCGCCCGGCAGGCGTACGGCGAGATCGGCCTCGGACACGTGCGGCGCGCTCGCGTCGGGGTCGGAGTACACCGCGACCGTGGAGATGCCGAGCGACCGGCAGGTGCGGAAGACGCGGCGGGCGATCTCGCCCCGGTTCGCGACGAGCAGGCGGTCGATCACGGGCGGAACACCCCGAATCCCGCCGGCTCCGGCACCGGCGCGCTGTTGACCGCCGACAGGCACATGCCCAGCACGGTACGCGTGTCGCGCGGATCGATGACCCCGTCGTCGTAGAGGCGCCCCGAGAGGAAGAACGCCAGCGACTCGGCCTCGATCTGGGCCTCCACCATCGCGCGCATCGCCGCGTCGGCCTCCTCGTCGTAGACCAGCCCCTTCGCCCGCGCCGACGCCCGGCCCACGATGGACAGCACGCCGGCGAGCTGCGCGGGCCCCATCACCGCCGACTTGGCGCTCGGCCAGCTGAACAGGAAGCGAGGGTCGTAGGCCCGCCCGCACATGCCGTAGTTGCCCGCGCCGTACGACGCGCCCATGACGATCGTCAGATGGGGAACGGTCGAGTTGGACACCGCGTTGATCATCATCGCGCCGTGCTTGATGATGCCGCCCTGCTCGTAGTCCTTGCCGACCATGTAGCCGGTCGTGTTCTGCAGGAAGACGAGCGGCGTGCGCGACTGGTTCGCCAGCTGGATGAACTGCGTGGCCTTCTGCGACTCCTCGCTGAACAGCACGCCCTGGGCGTTGGCCAGCACGCCGACCGGATAGCCGTGGATCCGCGCCCAGCCCGTCACCAGCGAGACGCCGTACGCCGGCTTGAACTCCTCGAACTCGCTGCCGTCAGCCACCCGCGCGATCACCTCCCGGGGGTCGAACGGCACCTTCAGATCCTCGGGGACGATGCCGAGCAGCTCGTCCGCCGGATAGATCGGCTCCCGCGCGGGCAGCGGGACGGCGCCCCGCTTGCGCCAGTCGAGCGAGCGCACGATCGAGCGGCCGATGCGGAGCGCGTCGTGCTCGTCCTCCGCCAGGTAGTCGGCGAGCCCGCTCACCCTGGCGTGCATCTCCGCCCCGCCCAGCGACTCGTCGTCGGACTCCTCGCCGGTCGCCATCTTGACCAGCGGCGGCCCGCCCAGGAACACCTTCGCCCGCTCGCGCACCATCACCACGTAGTCGCTCATCCCGGGCACGTAGGCGCCACCGGCGGTGGAGTTGCCGAAGACGAGCGCGACGGTCGGGATCCCCGCCGCCGACAGCCGCGTCAGGTCGCGGAAGATCTGCCCGCCGGGGATGAAGATCTCCTTCTGCGTCGGCAGGTCCGCGCCGCCGCTCTCGACCAGGTTCACGTACGGCAGGCGGTTGCGCAGCGCGATGTCCGCCGCGCGCAGCGACTTCTTCAGCGTCCACGGGTTGGAGGCGCCGCCGCGGACGGTGGGATCGTTCGCCGTGATCACGCACTCGACGCCCTCGATCACGCCGATTCCCGAGACCATGCTCGCCCCGACGGGGAAGTCGCTGCCCCACGCGGCCAGCGGCGACAGCTCCAGGAACGGGGAGTCGGCGTCGATCAGCAGCTCGACGCGGTCCCGCGCGAGCAGCTTGCCCCGCGCGCGGTGCCGCTCGACGTATTTCGCGCCGCCCCCGCCCACCGCCCTGGCGTGCTCGGCGTCCAGCTCGGCCAGCTTGGCCAGCATCGACGCGCGGCGCCGCTGGTGCTCCTCGCTCGCCGGGTCGAGCCTGCTCCTGATCATGCGCCCTCCTCCGGGCGCACCCAAGGTGACGCGTCCGTCAACCCGATCGCCCGCGCCCACAACCGCGTCAGATGGTCGACGGCCGTCTCCTCCGCGGCCTGCTCGCCCAGGTCGAGCCAGACGTGGGCGAAGTGCTCGACCATCCCGCCCAGCATGATCGCGGTCAGCCGGGGGTCGAGCGCCGGGTCGGCCAGGCCCTCCTCCTGCAGCCGCCGCAGCCCGTCGGCGCCCCGCCGCACGAACACCTCGCGCAGCTCGAGCAGCAGCCGGCCGAACCGGCCGTCGCCGGTCGCGGCCTGCTCGAACATCCGCACCAGCCGCGAGTTCGCGGCCCAGGCCCGCAGGTAGAGCCGGTTCGCCGCCTCGATGCGGGCGTACGGGTCGGCGGAGGCGGCCGTGCCCACGACGCTCGCCGCGAACATCTCGCCGACCACCGCCTCCGCGACCTCGCCGAACAAGGCCTCCTTGGAGCCGAAGTACGTGTAGAAGGTGCCGTGGGAGACACCGGCCCGCACGCACACGTCGTCGATCCGCACGGCGTCGTATCCGTGCTCCTCGAACGCCTCGTGCCCGGCCTGCAGCAACGCGGCCCGCGTGCGCCTCCCTCTGGAGGTGGACGCCGGAGACTTGACGATCACGTCAGCCACGCTAGCGCACGAAAGCACTCGGGTCACCGGGCACGGCGGCTCCGCGCGGACTCGTACGCGGGCGGGGAGCCGGCTGCGGAGTCAACGAGGATGCGGGGTCAGCTGCAGTGGCTCCAGCCGGACTTCCAGCTATGCAAACCCCACGAACCGCCCCAGATCACGCACTTCTTCTTCGCCGGCAGCTTGACCGGGCCGGCGTACGCCGAGACCTTGCCGGGATCGCTCGCCTTGCCGCCGCCCTTGACCTGGAGCAGCGCGTTCATCGAGACCTTGCCCGTCCACACCAGGCGCGACATCGTGACCACGCAGTTCCGGGCCGACTTCGCGTGGTACGCGAGGTAGATCGTGGCGCCGCTGCCCAGCGCGTGCGAGTCGATGACCTTGTAGCCGGAGCCGCACACCTTGGCCACGCTGTACGGGTTCTTCTTGGGAGCCACCTTCTTCGGCGCGGCGGCCTGCTTGGGCCGCTTGAAGACCGGGATGGTCCGCGTGGGCCCCGCGGTCGGGCGCACGGTGGGCTCCGCGTTGGGCTCGACCATCGTCTTCTTCTTTTTCCTGGTCGGTTTGGGCGTCGGCTGCGGCCTGCGGTTCTGCGTGACCGGCGGCGGGGTGTAGCGGTTCGGCCGCGGCGTGACGGTCTTCCTCGGCTTCTTGGGCTTCTTGGTCGTCGGGTCGATGTCCAGGGTGGGGACGGGAACCGTCTCCGTCGGGGTCGCGGAGGCGGGCGGCCTGCCCGGCTGCCCGGCGCCCGAGCCGTCACCAGGGGTGCTGTTGGAGGAGTTGCCCACCGGCACGACCGGGACTTCCTGGCTGTTCGCCTGTACCACGACGGCGCCGACGACCACGAGCAGGGCCGCGGCGGCGGCGCCCGAGAGCGCGAGGGTCAGCGTGCGGCGCTGCTTGGCGGGCGGGCTTTCACCCGGCCTCGGCGCGCCGCCGGGAGCTCCCTGCTGGAACCCTCCGCCCGGGGGCATGCCGGGGCCGTGCGGCGGCATACCCGCGGCCTGGGGCGCTCCCGGATACGGGGAGCCGTGCGGTCCCTGCGGGCCGCCTTGGGGGTTCTGCGGGACGGGCGGGCCCTGCGGGTTCTGGGGGTTCTGGGGGCCGTTCTGAGGGGCTCCCGGCGCGGGCATCCCCGGCTGCTGCCCGCCCGGGGATCCGGCCGGATGGTGCGGTCCAACGGGACCGCCGCCGGGGTGCGGGGCGTTGTGCGCCATGCCCCCCTGGGCGGGGCCCACCTGGTTCGGGACATGGGGGATGGGTCCGCTGAGTCCCGGGTTGTGTCCTGTGCCGGGGATGGGGCCGCTCTGGCCCTGGCCGGGGATGGGTCCGCTCTGTCCGGGGTTGCCCTGGCCGGGGATGTTCGGGATGGGCCCGCTGAGCCCTGGGTTGTGGCCGGCGCCCGGGACGGAGCCGCCCGCACCGGGGTTGCCCTGGCCGTGCTGGGCCGCCGCGGGAGGCGGGACGTACTGGCCGGTCTGCGGGGGCCCAGCGGGCTGCGGGCCCGTCTGGAGCGGGCCGCCCACGGGGTTCGGGCCGGTCGGCTGCGTCCAGGGGCCGGGGTAGACGTCCTCCGAGGGCGCACCCTCGCCGCCCTGATCGGTCCCGGCTTCGGGACGGCCGCCCTCCGGCTGCGCCGGCGCGGCGGGCTGGGCGGCGCCGAACTGCCGGCCCGTCGGCTCGATGGCGGACTTCGGGGCCGGCTGGCCGGTGAGGTGGACGATGAGCTCGTCGGCGGAGGGCCGCTGCGCGGGGTCCTTGGACAGGCAGGCGGCCACCAGCTCGGCGAGCACGCCCTCCATCGTGCCGAGCTCCGGCTCCTCGTTCAGGATGCGGTTCATCACCACGGGGATGGAGTCGGCGCCGAACGCGGGCTTGCCCGTCGCCGCGAACACCATGGTGACGCCCCAGGCGAACACGTCCGCGGCCTCCGACACGGCCGCACCGGTGAGCTGCTCGGGCGCCAGGTACGACGGCGTCCCCATGGCCGTGCCCGTGGCCGTCGCACCGGGGGAGTCGAGCGCGCGGGCGATGCCGAAGTCGATCACGACGGGCCCCTCGGGGCCCATGAGCACGTTGGCGGGCTTGAAGTCGCGGTGCAGGATGCCGGCGCGGTGGATGGCGGCGAGCGCGGTGGCCGTGCTGATCGCGAGCCGTTCGAGTGCCGCGCCCCGCCGCGGCCCCTCGTTGATGACCAGCTCGCGCAGCGAGGGCCCGGGGACGAACTCGCTCACGATGTACGGGCGGCTGCCGTCCAGGTCGGCGTGGAGGACGGGAGCGGTGCAGAACCGGGCCACCCGCTGCGCCACCGCGACCTCGCGCAGGAACCTGGTCCTGGCGTCGGTGTCGGCGACCAGGGCGTTGTGCAGCAGTTTGACGGCGACCTGTTCCCCCGAGTCGCTCTTGCCGAGATAAACGATCCCCTGGCCGCCCTCGCCGAGCCGGGCGACGATGTCATACGTCCCCAGCCGCCGCGGATCGTCCGCCTCCAGCGGCTGGAACTGATTCACGTCGGACCCCCATCACAACCCAGTAGATGAGGCAAAACGCTACCAGCGAGACCGTTGGGGCGTCTGCCGGACCTGTCAGAACCTTCATGTTTTGACGGAGTAAGTCACGGTTCCTTCGCAGGTCGTGTGCTCTGCGCACCCCAAGGTCACGGCTTGATGAAGCCGAGGTCACCGTTCGTCAGATGGCCTTGCCCGGGTTCAGGATGCCCAGCGGGTCGAAGACCGCCTTGATGCCCCGCTGCACCTCCGTGGCGACCGGCCCCGCCTCGAGGGCCAGCCAGCGCTGCTTGAGCAGGCCGACGCCGTGCTCCCCGGTCAGGGTGCCGCCGAGCTCCAGCGCGTGCGTGAACACCTCGTCCGCCGCGGCCCACACCTCGGAGGGCGGCTCGATGGTGCCGTGCTCGAAGATGAAGACCGGATGCAGGTTGCCGTCCCCCGCGTGCGCGACCGTGGCGATCCGCACGCCGTGCCGCGTCGCCGCCGCCTCGATCGCGGTGATCATGTCGGGCAGCACCGAACGCGGCACGCACACGTCCTCGACCAGGCACGCGCCCTGCCGCTCCTTGGCCTGGTAGGCGAGCCTGCGCAGCCCGATCAGCTCCTCGGCCTCCTGCGGGCTGGAGGAGACGGCCACGAACGAGGCGCCGTTCTCCGTGCACAGCTCCTCCATGCGCGCGGCCATCGCCTGGCTGTCCGTCGCGTCCGACTGGCCGATCAGCATGGCCTGGGTCGACGGCTCGAGGCCGATGTTGCGCCAGTCGTCGATGGCCTCGAGCGTGGCCCGGTCGAGCAGCTCCATGAGCGAGGGCTGGCAGCCGGCCGCCATGATCGCCGAGACGGCGGCGCCCGCGTCGCGCAGCGAGCCGAACTCCGCGGCGAAGGTGACCGGAGGCGCGGCGGGCGCGCGGCGCAACCGTACCGTGGCCGCCGTGATCACGCCCAGGGTGCCCTCCGAGCCCACGAACAGGCCGGTCAGGTCGTAGCCCGTGACGCCCTTCATCGTGCGGCGCCCGGTGTCGAGGATCCGCCCGTCGGCCAGCACGACCTCGAGACCGAGCGCCGAGTCCCTGGTCACGCCGTACTTGACGCAGCGCAGCCCGCCGGCGTTGGTGGCCAGGTTGCCGCCGATCGTGGAGATCTCGTACGACGACGGGTCGGGCGCGTACATCAGGCCGTGCTCCCTGGCGGCCTTGTCCAGGTCGGCGGTGATGACGCCGGGCTCGACGACGGCGATCTCGTCGGCGGGGGAGAGCTCCCGGATCGCGGTCATCCTGGCCAGCGACAGGATGACCGAGCCGTCGCCGGCCACGGAGGCGCCCGCCAGGCCGGTGCCGGCGCCGCGCGGCACCACCGGCACCCGGTGCTCGGTGGCCCACTTCATGGTGGTCACCACGTCGTCGCGGGAGGCGGCGAGCACCACCCCGGCCGGCTTGCCCGGCTCCAGAAACGTCCGGTCGCGGGCATAAGAGTCGATAACGTCCGGATCGGTCAGGACGCGGCCTTCGGGCAGGGAGCTCACCAACGCATCAATCGGTCTCACACCATGCACCTTAGGTGCAAATCCCCGCCACTCGGAGAGGACCCCCTGAGTGCGGTTTGCGCAGGCCGTGGCTTAGGGCCAAACTGCCCGAGTGAAAGTCAGGTGCCCGGTGTGTTCGGAGACCGACCAGGTCGTCGCGGTCCCCGGAGCGGTCGCCGCGGGGACCACGTACAAGATCGGGCGGGTGCGGCTGCCCGGGGCGCGCGAGGTGGCCGATCTGCCGATGGCGGCGACCCTGGGCGCCTCGAAGCACGTCATGAGCCGCACGCAGCTCGCGGTCTGGTTGTCGTTCCCCAGCCGCCACTACACGCCGTGGGCCAGGAACCAGGGCTACATCCTGCTGCTCCTGGCGGCCCTGGCCCATCTCGTCATGTCGCTGGTCATCGCGATGGGCCAGGACCCCAACTGGGGCGAGGTGCTGCTCGCGCCGTTCTGCCTGACGGGCCTGTTCTGGGGGCTCGGTCTGCTGAACGTGCTCGGTTCGTACGGCGCCCGCAAGCGCGACGACAGCGAGGCCCCGGCCAGGGAGAAGGCCATGGCCGTGTGGGAGGGCCTGTGCTACTGCGCCCGCGACAACGTCGTGTTCGAGCCGGGGGTGGGCGTCTCGTTCCATCCGAGCGAGACGCGCGAGTACATCTTCGGCTTCCGGTCGGGCCGCTGACTCAGCCCCGCTCCTCCGCCACCAGGCGCACGCAGACGGCCAGGCCGTTGATGGCCTGCTCCAGCTCGTCGAGCTCCGGGTAGGTCGGGGCGATCCTGATGGTGCGGTCGCCGGGGTCGTCGCCGTAGGGGTGGGTGGCGCCCGCCGGGGTCAGCGCGATGCCCGCCGCCTTGGCCTTCGCCACCACCTCGGCGGCGTGCGGCACATCCAGGCTGATGAAGTAGCCGCCCTTGGGGCTCGTCCAGGTGGCCAGGTCGCCGAGCTGCTCGGTCAGCACCTTGTCGACCAGCTCGAACTTCGGCCCGATCAGCTCGGCGTGCCGGCGCATGTGGGCGGCGACCCCGGCGCCGTCGCGGAGGAACTCGACGTGCCGGAGCTGGTTGAGCTTGTCGGGGCCGATGGACTGCTTGGCGGTGTTGTGCAGGAACCACTCGACGTTCGCCGGCGAGGAGCCGAAGAACGACACGCCCGCGCCTGCCAGCGTCACCTTCGAGGTGGAGGCGTAGACGAACACGCGGTCGGCGTTGCCCTGCTCGGCGCTGAGCGCGAGCAGGTCGGCCAGCTCGGCGGGAGTGTCGGTGAGGTGGTGCACCGCGTAGGCGTTGTCCCAGAAGATCCGGAAGTCGGGGGCGGCCGTGGGCATGGCGGCCAGCCTGCGCACGGTCTCGTCGCTGTAGACGACGCCGGCCGGGTTGCTGTACTTCGGCACGCACCACATGCCCTTGACGCTGGTGTCGGAGGCGACCAGGCGCTCGACGACGTCCATGTCGGGCCCGCCGGCGTCCATCGGGACGGGCACCATCGTGATCCCGAACCGCTCACAGATCGTGAAATGCCGGTCGTATCCCGGCACCGGGCACAGGAACGTGACCTTCGGCTCCTCCACCCACCGGCGCGCGGCGCCCGGCAGCGGCGTCAGCAGCGCGTGCACGATCGTGTCGTGCATCAGGGCCAGGCTGGCGTTGCCGCCCACGACGAGCTGGCCGGCGGGCACCTGCACCAGCGGGCCGAACAGCTCGCGCAGCTCGGGCAGGCCCTGCAGGTTGCCGTAGTTGCGGCCGTCACTGCCGTCGGCCGCGCGGTAGGACGTGGGCAGTTTGAGCATGTCGTTGGAGAGGTCGAGCTGGCGCGGCGACGGCTTGCCCCTGGTGAGGTCGAGCTTGAGCCCTCTCTGGACGAGGGCGGCGTAGTCACGCTGAGCGGTCACGAGATCTCCTCCACGTCGGTCCGGTTACGAAGGATAGAAGACGCCGCGACGTGGCCCGGCACCGACCGCGATATCGGCGCTCACGCCTCTCGGAAAGTCCAAGGTTTGCCGCAAATGTTAAAGAACGGCTTCCCGAGCGGCGGTCATTGGCGTGGAATGGGTAGATCGGGGCAGTCAGGCAGGCCGCGCCGAGCGCTTCGCCTGAGCAGCGGCATCTGCACCAGCACTCCGCCGGTGGCACTTCCACTGGCACTCCGCAATGGAGGGAGCGGCCGTGACGACCGTTCGCGAACCCTCGGTCGAACAGGTCAGGCGCCGGCACACCGGGACCGTGATCGCCTCCTGGCTGTCGACGACCGACCACAAGGTCATCGGCTACCTCTATCTGATCACGTCGTTCGGGTTCTTCCTCGCGGCGGGCGTCATGGCCATGATCATCAGGGCCGAGCTCGCCGGGCCCGGACTGCAGCTGGTCAGCCAGCAGCAGTACAACCAGCTGTTCACCATGCACGGCACGATCATGTTGTTGCTGTTCGCCACGCCGCTGTTCGCCGGGTTCGCGAACGTGGTCATGCCGCTGCAGATCGGCGCGCCCGACGTGGCCTTCCCCCGGCTCAACGCGGTGGCGTACTGGTTGTTCCTGTTCGGCGGGCTGATGGTGCTCGCCGGATTCTTCACCCCGGGAGGCGCGGCCGACTTCGGGTGGTTCGCCTACACGCCGCTGGCGTCGTCCATCTACTCGCCGCAGGTCGGCGGCGATCTGTGGATCATGGGACTGGCGCTGTCGGGGCTCGGCACGATTCTCGGCGCGGTCAACTTCATCACCACGATCATCGGCATGCGGGCGCCGGGGATGACGATGTTCCGCATGCCGATCTTCTGCTGGAACGTGCTGCTGACCAGCATGCTCGTGCTGATGGCCTTCCCGGTGCTGGCCGCCGCGCTGCTGGTGCTCGAAGCGGACCGCAAGCTCGGCACGCAGGTCTTCCTCGCCGAGAACGGGGGGCCGCTGCTCTGGCAGCACCTGTTCTGGTTCTTCGGCCACCCCGAGGTCTACATCATCGCGCTGCCGTTCTTCGGCATCATCACCGAGGTCATCCCGGTCTTCAGCCGCAAGCCGATCTTCGGCTACATGGGGCTGGTCGGCGCCACCATCGCCATCGCCGGGCTGTCGATGACGGTCTGGGCGCACCACATGTTCGCGACCGGGCAGGTCCTGCTGCCGTTCTTCTCGTTCATGACGTTCCTCATCGCGGTGCCGACCGGCGTGAAGTTCTTCAACTGGATCGGCACCATGTGGCGCGGGCACCTGAGCTTCGAGTCGCCGATGTTGTTCTCGGTCGGCTTCCTGGTGACGTTCCTGCTGGGCGGCCTGACCGGCGTCATCCTGGCCTCGCCGCCGCTCGACTTCCACATCAGCGACACCTACTTCGTCGTGGCGCACTTCCACTACGTGGTGTTCGGCACCGTGGTGTTCGCCATGTTCGCCGGGTTCTACTTCTGGTGGCCGAAGATGACCGGCCGCATGCTCGACGACCGGCTGGGCAAGCTGCACTTCTGGACCCTGTTCATCGGCTTCCACACGACGTTCCTCGTGCAGCACTGGCTGGGGCAGATCGGCATGCCCAGGCGGTACGCCGACTACAGTGCGGCGGACGGCTTCACCTTCCTCAACGAGGTCTCGTCCGTCGGCGCTTTCCTGCTCGGCGCCTCGACGCTGCCGTTCCTGTACAACGTGTTCAAGACCGCGAGGAGCGCGCCCAAGGTCACCCTCGACGACCCGTGGGGCTACGGCAACTCACTGGAGTGGGCCACGAGCTGCCCGCCGCCGCGGCACAACTTCACGTTCATGCCGCCGATCCGCTCCGAGAGGCCCGCGTTCGACCTGCACTATCCGCGGGAGCGCACGGACGTGGTGCCCGAGGTGGACCCCGAGGCGGACAGGGGCGGCGCCCCCGAGCTCGGGCCTCGCGAGGATACGAGTGACTGACCTTTCCCGAACGGTGACGTGGTGCTTGTGTGGAGGTGACGTTTCGCCTATCTAGGGAGATCGGCGATGACCGGCACGAAGATGCCCTTCGACCCCGAGACGGCTCCCTGCGGGAAGAAGTCCAGTGGTGAACGCCTCATCGACGACGACGAGTACGGCCTGGTGATCCGCGACCAGTTCTTCGACTGTGGCTGCCGCATGATCCGGCACGAGTACCACGACGGCAGCATCCACCTGTCCGCCATCCGCCACGACGGCAAGCGGGTGAAGGACCCGATCCAACCCGACCACGGGAAGTGACGTACATGATCGACGTGCTCATCGTCGGAGGAGGCGGAGCGGGCCTGCGGGCGGCGATCGCGGTCGCCGAGACGGATGCCGCGCTCAAGGTAGCGGTCGTGTCGAAGGTCTATCCGATGCGCAGCCACACCGTTTCCGCCGAGGGCGGCGCCGCCGGGGTGATCGGCCTCGACGACACGCTCGACGAGCACTGCTACGACACGATCTCCGGCGGCGACTGGCTGCCCGACCAGGACGCGGTCGAGGCGTTCGTGGACGAGGCGCCGCGCGAGCTGATGCAGCTGGAGCACTGGGGCTGCCCGTGGAGCCGCGAGCCGGACGGGCGGGTCGCGGTGCGCCCGTTTGGCGGGATGAAGAAGATGCGCACCTGGTACGCCGCCGACAAGACCGGCTTCCACCTCCTGCACACCCTCTTCCAGACAACCCTCAAATATCAGGACATCATCAGGTACGACGAGTGGTTCGTCACCAAGCTCGTCGTCGACGACGGCCGCGTCCACGGCGTCGTGGCCGTCGAGATCAGGACCGGCCGCATCGAGACCATCCCCGCCAGGACCGTCATCCTGGCCACCGGCGGCTGCGGCCGCGCCTTCCCCTTCACCACGAACGCCGCCATCAAGACCGGCGACGGCATGACCCTCGCCTACCGGGCCGGAGCGCCGCTCAAGGACATGGAGTTCGTCCAGTACCACCCGACCGGCCTGCCGTTCACCGGCATCCTCATCACCGAGGCGGCCAGGGCGGAGGGCGGCTGGCTGATCAACAAGGACGGCTACCGCTACCTGCAGGACTACGACCTCGGCACCCCCACGCCCACGCCCAAGCTGCGCAGCATGGAGCTGGGCCCGCGCGACCGGCTCTCCCAGGCGTTCGTGCACGAGCAGGAGAAGGGCCGCACCGTGGACACGCCGTACGGCCCGGTCGTCCACCTGGACCTGCGCCACCTCGGGGCGGGCAAGATCGACGCCCGCATCCCGTTCGTACGCGAGTTGTGCCGCAGCTACCAGAACCTCGACCCGGCCACCGACCTGATCCCGGTGCGCCCGGTCGTGCACTACATGATGGGCGGCGTCCACACCGACATCGACGGCGCCACCCCCGTCGCCGGGCTGTACGCGGCCGGGGAGACGGCCTGCGTCAGCATCAACGGGGCCAACCGGCTCGGCTCCAACTCCCTGCCCGAGATCCTCGTCTTCGGCCGGCGGGCGGGCGTCGCCGCCGCCGGGTTCGCCAGGGCGCACAGGAACGGCGAGCCGTCCTGCGTACGCGCCCAGGGCGAGGACGAACGGCGGCGGTTGGAACGCGCGCGCGGGGGCAGCGGGCACGGTGAGCGGATCGCCGACCTGCGCGAGCAGATGCAGCACACGCTCGAAGGAGCGGCGGGCATCTACCGCACGGGTGACGCGCTGGCCAAGGCCGCCGACACGCTGGCCGAGCTGCGCGAGCGCGCCGGGGAGGCCCGCATCGACGACACGAGCACGACGTTCAACACCGAGCTGATCAACCTGCAGGAGCTGCACGCCATGCTGGAGGTCGCGCAGACCATCGTCGCCTGCGCGCTGAACAGGCGGGAGTCGCGCGGCGCGCACCAGCGCACCGACTTTCCCGCCAGGGACGACGAGGCGTTCCTGGCGCACTCGCTGGTGCACCGCGCCCCCGACGGCACGCCGTCCGTCGGCCTGCTCCCCGTGACGATCACCCGGTGGCCCCCGGGAGAAAGGGTGTACGGCCGTGACTGATGACGGAACGGCGGGGACCAGGACGCTGCGCATGGAGGTCTCCCGGTACCGGCCGGGGGAGGACGACGAGCCGGTGCTCCAGGCATACGACGTGCCGCTCATGCCCGACTGGGCCGTGCTCGACGGGCTCAACTACATCAAGGACCAGCTCGACGGCAGCCTGTCCTACCGCTGGTCGTGCCGGATGGGCGTATGCGGCTCGTGCGGCATGACCGTCAACGGCGAGCCCCGGCTGACCTGCGGCACCTTCCTCACCGAGTACGGAGACGGCCCGGTGCGGATCGAACCGCTGAAGGGGTTCCCCGTCATCAGGGACCTCGTCGTGGACATCGACGACTTCCTGGCCAAGCTGTCGTCGGTGCGGCCCTGGCTGGTCAGGGAGGGCGAGGACCTGCCGCTGACCACCGAGTACGCCCAGACGCCCGAGCAGTTGGAGGCGTACAAGCAGTACAGCATGTGCATCAACTGCCTGCTGTGCTACTCGGCCTGCCCCGTCTACGTGCTCGAACCCGACTTCCTCGGCCCGGCCGCCATCGCCCTCGCCCAGCGCTACAACCTGGACTCGCGCGACATGGACGACCGGTTCGACGTGCTCAACCTGGAGGACGCCGTGTGGGGCTGCACGTTCGTCGGCGAATGCACCCAGGTCTGCCCCAAGCACGTGGATCCGGCCGAGGCCATCCAGCGGTACAAGCTGACCGCCGCCCTGCGCTCCGTCCTGCCGTGGAGCAGGCGATGACCTCCGAGGAGAAGGTGACCCCGAGCGCCGCCGTACGCACCACCTCGGCCGCCTACCGGCCGCGGACCGACCGGCTGTGGTTCGCCCGCAGCCGCCGCTACACCTTCTTCGTGCTGCGCGAGCTGACCAGCGTCTTCGTGGCGTGGGCCATCGTCTTCACGCTGATGCTCGTGGACGCGGTGCTCGGCGGGTCGCTGCGGGACTTCGCCGCGCTGGCCTCCCGGCCCTGGATGATCGCGCTCAACGTCGTCGCCCTGGCCGCGACCGCCTTCCACGCGATCACGTTCCTCAACCTGGCGCCCAGGGCCACCGTCGTCCGGCTGGACGGCTGGCGGGTGCCCGCCTGGATGATCCAGGGCGGCAACCACTCGGCCTGGGTGCTGATCTCCGCGCTGATCGCCTACTTCATCCTGAGGTCGCCATGAAGCGCACGCCCGAGCCGTACCTGTGGCTGCTGTTCAGCGGCGGGGGAGTGGTGGCGGCCCTCGTGCTGCCGGTGCTGGTGCTGCTGTTCGGGGTGCTCATGCCGCTCGGCGTCGTCGACTGGCCCGCCGTCGGGCATTTGCGCGCGCTGCTGGACGGCGTGGTCGTGCGGGCCGCGCTGCTCGTGATCGTGACGCTCTGTCTTTTCCACGCGGCGCACCGCATTCGATTCACCAGTGAAGAGCTGTTCGGCATCGCGAAGTTCGATCGGGCACTGGCGGTGATCTGCTACGGGGCGGCGCTGGCGGGCGTGGCCGCGGCCCTTTGGGTGATGGCCTGATGTCGTAGTTTGATTACGTTTCAACAATGCTCTTTACGACCCGTTTATTCACCCTCTAACGTCCGGCATTGCACACCCTATGGCCATGCGCCCGGCGACCCCGGGCAGAAAGGGTTCCTGGTGCCACGTACAAAGCGCCTGTTAGCAACGCTTCCCGCGGTCGCCCTTCTCGGCGCCGCCCTGACCGTTCCCTCCGCGCAAGCGTCGTCGGTGGCGGTTTACGAGCCCGCAGCCTCGGACTTCTACATCAACTACGCTCCGCCGAGGGTCGCGGAAGACCCGAAGGAGCCCAAGCTCGAGGATCCGAAGGCGCGCTCGCTCACCCCGGCGCAGAAGTTCGACAGGAAGTTCAGCAGCGGTAACCCCGCGGCCGGCCGCATTCTCGCCGCGCGCGAGAAGGAGGCCATGAGAACCGGCCGCAACCCCGCTGAATGGATCTTCAAGAAGTCCAAGCAGACCCGCACGGCCAAGCTCCTGACGCTCCTTGTCGAGTTCAACGAGCAGGCCAACGACGACTTCTCCGGATTCAACCGGCTGCGCTCGGTCGGCAGCGCCCCCGACGACTGCGTCGTCGAGCCGCCGGGAACGCTCCTGAACGGCCCCCTGCACAACAACATCCCCGACCCGGCCACGCTGCCGCACAAGGACAACAACTCCTTCTGGGTCGAGGACTTCAGCACCGAGCACTTCAACAAGATGCTCTACACGGACCAGGGCATCACCGAGCGGGTGCGCCCCGACCTGAAGGACCCCCGCGACGGCAAGCCCGGCATCGACATCTCCGGCTTCACGATGAAGAAGATGTACGAGGAGATGTCGAAGGGCGCCTACTCCGTCACCGGCGAGGCGGTCGGCTGGGTCAAGGTCCCGCACTCCGAGGCCTGGTACGGCGCCGCGGCCTGCGGCGGCGCTCCCCAGGACATGTCCGGCCACCCCGACAACGACCTCGGCGCCCAGCAGCTCCCGATCGACTCGGTGAACGCGCTCGCCCAGGCCCAGCCGGACTTCCCGTGGGCCGACTACGACGTGGAGGACGTCTCCGACGCCGACGGCGACGGCAACCACCAGGAGCCCGACGGCGTCATCGACCACCTGGTGCTGGTACACGCCGGCAAGGACAAGTCGTCCGACGGCGGCGCCGAGGGCACCTACGCCATCTGGGCCCACTCCAGCGCGGTCGCCGGTGGCTACACCGTCCCCGGCACCGACAAGAAGATCTCCAACTACATCGTGCAGCCCGAGGACTCCGGCGTCGGCGTCTTCGCCCACGAGTACGGCCACGACCTCGGCCTGCCCGACCTGTACGACACCTCGGGAGCGGGCAGCTCGGCCGTGGACTTCTGGGACCTGATGTCCAGCGGCTCCCACTCCGGCCCGATCTTCCAGTCGATGCCCACCCACATGGGCCTGTGGGACAAGTGGGTGCTCGGCTGGGCCAACCCGAAGGTGTTCGACCCCGGCGACCGCTCCAGGCTCGTCACCGTCGGCCAGACCTCGCGCACGCCCAAGTTCACCGAGGACGGCGTCCGGGTCAACCTGGCCTCGTCGCCGCTGAAGATGATCGACCCGCACAGCGGCTCGAACGCCTGGTGGACCGGCCTGGACCAGGAGTGGGCCAACAACAGCCTGACCCGCGACGTGCCCGTCCCCGAGGGCGCCGACGTGCGGTTCTGGATGTGGAACAACTACGAGATCGAGACCGACTGGGACTTCGGCTTCGTCGAGGTCTCCACCGACGGCGGCGCGACGTGGACCCAGCAGAAGGTCTTCGACGAGGCCGGCAACGAGATCACCACGCCCGACGGCTATCCGGACCCGAACAAGAACCTCGCGACGTTCGGCAACAAGAAGTACGGCATCACCGGCAACACCGACGGCTGGCGGCACGACTACGTCAACCTGACGCCGTTCGCCGGGCAGACGATCAAGCTGCGGCTGACGTACAACACCGACGCGGCCTTCATGCCGCGCGGCTGGCACGCCGACGACTTCGAGCTCACCAACGGCGGCACGTCCGTGTGGAGCGACGACGTCGAGGGCGGGGACAACGGCTGGCACGCCACGGGCGGCACGTTCACCAACACCAGCGGCCAGGGCTGGACCCGCAACAACGGCGAGCGCGAGGTCTCCCGCTTCTACCTGGCGGAATGGCGCAACTTCGACGGGTTCGACAAGGGCCTGCAGTACACCTACGACACCGACTACTCCCGTGACGGGGCGTGGAAGGTGCAGAAGGTCAAGTACAACGCGCCCGGCCTGCTGGTCTGGTACCGCGACTCGACGTACGTCAACAACCACGTGACCGCCGACATCACGGGCCCGCCTAGCCTCGGCCCGAAGGGCAGCCTGCTGGTCGTGGACTCCCACTACGAGCCGCTGCGCCGCACGGGCACCGCGGCCGAGAAGGACCCGACGCTCAACAAGAACCTCCCGGGCCGCGCCCAGACCTCGAACGCCGCGTTCGGGTTCCGCAAGACGTACCCGTTCAAGGAGTGCCTGGAGGCGGCGGACGAGCCGTTCAGCGAGTACTGCACGGAGTTCGAGGCGGAGAAGGGCGTCAAGACCTTCACCGACGCGAAGACCTGGTACCCGGGCATCGAGCAGATCGGCGACGGGCTGTACTACCGCGACTTCGACGCCTCCGCGGTCGTGCCGTCGAAGGACGACCAGGCGTACAGCACGCGCGTGGTGCACCAGGACGGCACCCCCGCCACCGAGCTGTACGGCCAGGTGGCCGCGGGCTCGGTGCTCGGCACCGGCAACCCCGGTGACGAGGGCAAGGCGCTGGGCGTGCAGTTCCAGCTGCTCACCCCGCTGCCGGGCAACCTGGGCGCCATCGTCCGGGTGGTCCCGCCGAAGAAGTGACCCACGGGGCCGGCCGTCCCCAGCGGCCGGCCCAGGGTAGTGGACTGTGCACCTACGGCCGCTCGCGTCCAGCGGGCGGCCGAAGGTAGCGGATTGTGCACCTACGATTGATGACCATGACCGAACTGCGCACCAAGGACGAGCACACCGAGGCGATCCGGAGAGATCGCCGGGTGGCGGTCGTGGTGAACACTCGCTCGCGCCGCGGCCGGCGGCACTATTTCGAGGTGATCGAGCAGATCCACAACCTCGGGTTCGAGCCGCTGGCGGAGCTGTCGGTCTACAACCCCAAGCGGCTGCGTGAGCTGCTCGACACCGCCCTGGCCACCGACCCTGACCTGCTGATCGTGGGCGGCGGCGACGGCACGCTCTCCTCGGCGGTGCGCCACGTGGCCCACCGCGACGTGGCCCTCGGCGTGCTGCCGCTGGGCACCACCAACAACTTCGCCCGCAGCCTCGGCCTCCCCCTCGACCTGGCCGGGGCGATCAAGGTGTTCGACACCGGCAAGGTCGCCGACATCGATCTCGGCATGGCCGACGACCGCCCGTTCGCCAACCTGGCCAGTTTCGGGGTGTCGGTCGAGGTGGCGGGCAAGGTCAAGCCGTGGCTCAAGCGCATCGTGGGGCGTCCCGCCTATCCGCTGACGGCGCTGACGATCCTGCCGGGCCACACGCCGTTCCGCGCCTTCATCACCGTCGAGGGACAGCGGCACGAGCTGCTCACCCACCAGCTGAACATCGCCAACGGCCGTTTCCACGGCGGCTGGCAGGTCGCCAGGGACATCAGCATCGACAACGGCATGCTGGTGGCCTACCAGCTCGGGTCGGGCAAGAAGTTGCGGCTGCTGGGCGAGACCCTGCTCAGGGCGACCACCGGACGCTGGCGCAGCCTCGCCGGGGGCCCATTCGTGACGGGCCGCGAGATGCTCCTGGAGACCGATCCGCCGATGGCCGCCGACGTCGACGGCGAGGTGCGGCTGCGCACGCCCATCAGGCTGCGGGTGGTCCCCAACGGGGTGCGCGTCATGGTGCCGTCCTCGTTCGAGGACAACTGAGCCGCCTCCGCACGCCGCTCCACGCCGCCTCACTCGCCGAGCTCACCGAAACGGCCGGGTCCGAGCTCGCCGGGACGGCCGGGCCCGAGCTCGCCGGGAGGGCCGGGCGGCTTCAGGCGTCGCCCAGGCGCCGGTAGGCGGGCTCCAGCGTGCCCGCCAGGCCGGCGGGCGGCGGGAAGACGCGCAGGAGGAGGTCGGGAGCGGCGGCGGACGGGCGCCGCTCGGGGCGGTGGGCCGTCGCGCCGGGCGCGTAGAAGTCGGCCAGGCGGTCGGCGAACGGCACGTCGTCCACGCGCAGCGCGTTCGCTGCGGCGTCTGCCGTGGTGTCCTCAGCCAGCGAGCCGAGCAGCTGCTCGCGGGTGCGCCCGCGCCAGGCCAGCACCAGGAACGGGTCGTCGTCGAACGACTCGGCCAGCAGGTAGAGCACCGCCGACAGGTGCTTGCACGGGAAACCCCAGTCGGGGCACGAGCAGTCCATGTCCAGGTCGCGCGGGAACAGGTCGATCCCGAGCGCGGCGAACACCTCTTCGATCTCGGCCGGCATCTCCCCGGCCAGCAGCTTGGCCCGGTGCACGGCCTGCGCCGCGATCGACTCCTCGACGGCGGCCCAGCGCGACTCGCCGTACGCCTCGATCCTGATCACGACCTCGTACGGGAGGCGCCGCGAGCCCTGTACGGCGGCTCGCACCTCCCCGGCCGCCAGGTCGATCGACAGGACCTGCCCCTGCCGGGCGTAGGCGCGGCCGCGCGAGAGCCGTCCTTTGTCGCAGACGCGCTCCAGAATGTCGATGAACCGCCGCGACCACCACGTGGAGCCGATGCTGCGCCGCAGCGTGCGGGCCTTGATGCCGCCCTCGACCCTGATCGGCTTGGCGCCGTCGAACCACGCCATGTCAGCCCACCCCCTCCGCCGTCAGCCGGAACACCTCGCGCAGCTCGTCGGTGGACAGGTCGGTGAGCCAGTCCTCGCCGGCCCCGACCACCCGCTCGGCCAGGGCCTTCTTGCGCTCGATCATCTGGTCGACGCGTTCTTCGAGGGTGCCCGCGCAGATGAGCTTGCGCACCTGTACGTTCCTGCGCTGCCCGATGCGGAACGCGCGGTCGGTGGCCTGGTCCTCGACGGCCGGGTTCCACCAGCGGTCGACGTGGACGACGTGGTTGGCGGCGGTGAGGTTGAGGCCGACGCCGGCCGCCTTGAGCGAGAGCACGAACAACATCGGCTCGTCGTCGTCCTGGAACCGGTCGACCAGGCGGTCGCGGGTCTTCTTCGGCAGCCCGCCGTGCAGCCAGAGGACGGTCGTGCCGAGCCGCTGGGCGAGGTACGGCTGGAGCATGGTGCCGAACTCCGCGTACTGCGTGAAGAGCAGGGCTTTTTCGCCTTCTGCCAGGATCTCTTCGGACAGCTGCTCCAGCCGGGCCAGCTTGCCCGACCTGCCCGACAGGCGGGAGCCGTCCTTGAGCAGGTGGGCCGGATGGTTGCAGACCTGCTTGAGCCTGGCCATGGCCGACAACACCAGGCCGCGCCGCTCGATGCCCTCGCTGTCGTCGATCCTGGCCAGCATGTCGTCGACGACCGCCTGGTAGAGCGTGGCCTGTTCCGTGGTGAGCGGGCACCACTCCTTGATCTCCAGCTTTTCCGGCAAATCCGAGATGATGGATTTATCGGTTTTAAGGCGGCGGAGGATGAACGGGCCCGTCGCCCGCTTGAGCGCCCTGGCGGCCTGCTCGTCCTGCCGCGCCTCGATGGGCTCCTGGAATCGTGTCCTGAACCGCGTACGCGGCCCCAGCAGGCCCGGGTTGGTGAACTCCATGATCGACCAGAGCTCGGCCAGATGGTTCTCGACCGGGGTGCCCGTCAGCGCCAGCCGGGTGCCCGTGGGGATCGACCGTACGGCCTGGGCCTGCAACGTCCCGCTGTTCTTGATCGCCTGTGCCTCGTCGCACACGACCCTGCGCCACTCGTGCCGCCGGAGCGTCTCCAGGTCGCGCTGGGCGGTGCCGTACGTGGTGATCACCAGGTCGGCGTGCTCGATCTCCGCGGCGTCGCGGCCGCTGCCGTGGTGCACGTAGACGCGCAGCCCGGGCGCGAACCTGGCCGCCTCCCGCTGCCAGTTGCCGACCAGCGACATCGGGCACACCAGCAGCGTCGGGGCCTCGGCCCGCTCGTGGACGAGCAGCGCCAGCGTCGTGATCGTCTTGCCCAGCCCCATGTCGTCGGCCAGCACGCCGCCCAGGCCCAGCTCCGACAGGAAGCTCAGCCAGGCCAGGCCCCGCTCCTGGTAGGGCCTGAGGGTGGCGTCCAGACCCGCCGGCGTGGCCAGCGGCACCAGCCGCCGCTCGGCCTGCCCGGACAGCAGGTCGCCGAGCACGCCGTCGGCGTCGACCTCCAGCAGCGGCAGCTCGTCGTCATCGGCCTGCACGACGTGACGCAGCAGGTCGGCGGCGCTCGCCTCACCCGTACGGGCGCCCTCGACGGCCTTGAGCGCCGCCTTGAGCTGCCGGTCGTCCAGCTCCACCCACTGGCCGCGCACCCGGACCAGCGGCACCTTGAGCCGGGCCAGCTCGGCCAGCTCCGCCTCGCTGATCGTCTCGTCACCCACCGCCAGGTCGATGCGGAAGTCGACCAGCTCCCGCATCCCGAACCCCTGGGCCGCGGCCGCCGTCTGCGCCTTGGTCCTCGTGGTGAGCTTCAACCCCAGCTTCGTTCGCCCCGCCCAGCGCGGCAGCTGCACGCCGAACCCGGCCGCCTGCAACAGCGGCGCCGCCTGCCTGAGGAACCCGAACGCGCCCGCGGTGTCCAGAGCCAGCTCGCTCGGCTGGGGGACGCGCAGGGCACGGTCCAGCTCGGGATAGAGCCTGACCGCCCGTCCCAGCCCGGCCAGCAGCTCTCGTTCCGGTTTCCCCGGGAACCCGGCCGGCCCGCCCTCGCTCCACACCGTGGCGGCGGGGATGTAGAGGCTGGGGTCGTCGGCGGCCTGCAACGCCAGCTCGACCCGCCAGCCGTCGGCCCAGCGGTCCGCGCTGTCGTCGGCGCTGTCGTCGGCGCTGTCGTCGGCCTTGTCGCGAACCTTGGCGCGGACCCTGTCGTCATGGTTGTCGTCAGTGCTGAGGGCGGCGCTGTCGTCGGTGCCGGCGGGCTCCAGCAGGCGGAAGCACACCCGCGCCGCGCCCTCGGCCGTCGTCACCGCGTCGTGCCACTTCTCGAGCTCCTGCCGCAGCTCGGGCACGTCGGGACAGGCCGGGTCGTCGCCGGTCAGCGCGGCCAGCCAGCGCTCGCGCGGCGTGCGCGGCCCGGCGGTGAGGGGCCCGGCCAGCGTCTGCCTGACCAGCGCGTCGGTGAACGTCTCGAGCGCCTCGCGCAGGACGTCCGCGGAGGGTCGTTCGGTACGGGAGGTGCGGCAGGCGGGCGGCATCGCCAGCGCCAGCTCCCGGAAATATCCGGCATCCGCCCCCGTCAACACCGGCCCCCACACCGCCCGCGCCGTGTCCTTCGGAATCACCCACATCGCCATGGAGTCGTCGGGATGAAGCACGACTCCAACGTCACGCTCCCCGCCCGCGGACGGCCCGCCGGCGGCGCCCGCCCCCGCAGACGGACCGGCGGTGGCGGCTGCATTCCCGGAGGGGTCGGTGGTGGCAGCCGAGGAGCTGCTCCTGCCCGGCTCGGCCAAGGAACCCCTGCCCTCGCCGGAGACCGGGCGGCTGGCGGAGGTGACCCGGCCACGGCTGCGACTCTGGCAGGTTCCCGCCGTGGTGCCACCCGCCGCCGTGGCCCTGCGGATGCTGGACGGGCACGCGGGCACCGCGACCTTGCGCCACTGGGCCGCCGTCGCCGCCTTCGCCCGCGACCTGGTACGCCGGGGCCGCGTCATCCCCCGGCTCATCCCCGCTTCTCCTCCCACCACACCTTCCGGCAC
>NZ_SMKO01000149.1 GCF_004348685.1 Nonomuraea deserti
CGCCCGCCACCCACGGAAACCACCACCGAGACCCCGCCGAGCACCGAGACGCCTCCGACCACTGAGACGCCCCCGAGCACCGAGACGCCTCCGAGCACTGAGACGCCTCCGAGCTCCGGGACGCCGACGGACACCGTGGCGCCGACGGACACGGCGCCGCCGACCGGCACCGCTCCACCGACGGACACCGCTCCGCCGACGGACGGCGTGTCGCCTTCGGCGAGCCCCACGGAGGAGATCCCCACCTGCCCGCCGGCCTCGCTGCCGCCGACCGACGTCCCGCCCACCGAGGCCCCGACGGACACGCCGCCGCCCACGGAGACGCCCACCGAGGCGCCTCCGACGCAGACCGTGACGCCGACGGACACCGGCGTCCCCACGGACACGGGCGCGCCGTCGCCATCGGAGAGCGCCCCCGCCCAGTAACGCGGGAACGCGACCAGTGATCGGGCCAGGCCTCGTGCCTGGCCCGACTCATGCGGCCCCGCTCGTGACCGCGCAGGAGCCCGCACGCGTACGGGAGGTCAGAGCCTCCTGTAGCGGCCCTCGTGGTAGAGCAGGGGCGACTCCTCCGAGGGCGTGCTCAACGCCCGCACCTCGCCCACCACGATCGAGTGGTCGCCGGCGTCGTGCACCGCCGTGGTGACGCACTCCACGGTGGCGATCGCCCCGTCGAACAGCGCCGCCCCCGTCTCACCGCGATGATGCGGCCACCGCGCGAGTTGCCCGTTCAGCGGCCGCCCGCGATGGGCGAAGAAACGCGAGACGTCCTCCATCGAGGCCGGCAGCACCGACACCCCCCATGTCCCGGTCTCCAGCACCGCGTCATGGAACCTGGCCACCTTCTCGGCGCAGAAGAGCACGAGCAGCGGTTCGAGGGAGACGGAGGTGAAGGAGTTGATCGTCATCGCCAGATCGACGCCGTCGCGCCGCGTCGTGACGATCGCGACTCCGGTGGCGAAGCGGCCGACGACCTTGCGATGCGTTGCGGGGTCTACGTGCCGCTCGGTGAAATGCACAAAGATTACTTTATGCCCCTACATCGGATTAGTCGGAGAATACCCCCGCAACAGCCAAGACCCCCTACCTGACGAGGGCGAAAGCAGATAGGCCCCGACAAGAGCCAGCAAACCTCCATACAGGTAGATGTAGCCAGGAGCCCCCCGCGCGATCACCAGGTCACCCGACCCCAACTCCAGCGTGAACGGCATCGTCACCAGCAACCACCCGATCGCCGTCGCGACCGCGCCGAGCCGGGCGCGCATCAGCCGGCCCGCCCCCAGGCCCACCCCGAACAACGCCAGCACCCAGACGAGCGCCGCGATCGGGACCCCGCCCGTCTGCCACACCGGGTGGGTGAAGCCGCCGACGACCGCCATCACGACCCCGAGTACGAACAGCATGCCGTAGGCCGCCCCGCCCAGCGCCGACTCGGCCTGGCTGCGATGTCCCATCAGAACCTCCCGAGGGGACCGTCGCCTTGAGGCGACCGGGGAATCGGCAGTGGGATGGCCGCCAAGGCCCGAGGGTGCCCTGACCTGTCAGGTCTGCGCATCACATTTCCTTCCGCATTTGGTCGGTGCCGGCCGATGCCGTTGCGTTGTCTAACCGAGCGCGGGAGGTAGGCGTGCGCAGGTCGTTCACGTTCCTGCTGCGCTCCACCGCCCGGCAGGCCGTCGCGCTCGCGGCGTGCCTGGAAGACCAGCGGCAGCTGTACAACGCCGCGCTGGAGCACCGCGCGCTGCACGCGAAGGTCCGCCGTCAGCGCTCGGACGGCGCGCACAAGGCCGCGCTCGCGCTGGTCCGCGACTACGACGTGATCGTGCCCGAGGACCTGCGGATCGCGAACATGACCCGCTCGGCCTCGGGCACGATCGCCCAGCCTGGCCGCAACGTCGCACAGAAGTCCGGGTTGAACCGGAGCATCCTGGACGCCGGCTGGGGGGTGTTCCTGACGATCCTGTCGCACGAGGCTGAAAGCGCCGGTCGAGAGCTGATCGCGGTGAACCCCGCCGGCGCCTCCCGCACCTGCGCCCGATGCGGGCACTGCGCGAAAAGGAACCGCGCCGCCCAGGCCGGGTTCCGATGTACGGCGTGCGGGCATACCGAGCACGCCGGCGTCAACGCGGCGATCAACATCCTCAGGGCAGGGCTTGCCCTTCGCCAGGCTCCGGAAGCGGCTTGGCGAGAAACTGCTCCCTTCAGGGAGCGGAGGAGTCACAGCGACCGAGGTTAGTGGATGCCCGCGAAGAGATCGTTCTCCCGGTCGTACGGCTCGCCGAGCCCACCGGCCTCCACAGGGGGACCCGGCACCGGCAGGCCGGGCGACCCGATCGCCAGGATGTAGTGCTCGACCCCCGCGACCTCCTGGCCGATGTTGTTGGACAGCGCGAACCACGGCTCCGCCACGGTGATCTGCGTGTCGTGAGCCCGCATGGCCTCGATCTTGTTGCCGATCCAGGGGCGCGCGTCGATCTCGGTGGTGATGTCCTGGTCCGCGCAGCCGTACGCCATGTCCTCGACGTCCTCGACGAGGAAGCCGACCTCGGCCTCGCGCAGCGCCTCCGAGGTGCGGCGCAGCGCGGACCTGGCGACCGCGGTGTGGTAGAACTTCGCGATCCGCCACGGCTCGCCCGAGCCGAAGCCGGGGTCCGCGGCCAGCTCGAACGCCCTGCGCGAGACACGGTGCGCCTGGATGTGGTCGGGGTGGCCGTAGAAGCCGTTCTCGTCGTACGTGACGAGCACCTGGGGACGCACCTCGCGGATGACCTTGACCAGCTCGCCCGCGGCCTCGTCGAGGTCCGCCTGCCAGAACGCCTTCGGATGGTCATTGGAGGCCACGCCCATCATCCCCGAGTCGCGCCAGCGCCCGGGTTCGCCGAGAAAACGGTGATCCTCGACGCCCAGCGCCTTGCAGGCGGCGGCGAGCTCGCCGATCCGGTACGGCCCCAGCGCGTCGTCCCTGTCGGCGGCCAGATGGGCGAGGTCACCGGGGATGATCTCCCCTTCCTCGCCGAGCGTGCAGGTCACCAGCGTGACGTGCGCGCCCTCGGCGACGTATTTCGCCATGGTCGCCCCGGTGCCGATCGACTCGTCGTCCGGATGGGCGTGCACGAGCAGGAGCCGTCGATCAGTCATAGCCTTGAGCGTAACAATGGTGCGTTCCTGGCAGGATTGGCCCCATGAGTGAGAGCTTCCCACGACTGTCGGCCAGGACCCGCCGGTTCACCCTCGGGGTGCCCAGAGGCTTCACGATCTCCCCCGACGGCGGCCGGGTGGTCTTCCTGCGGTCGAAGTCGGGCGACGACCCGGTGACCTGCCTGTGGGAGCTCGACACCGAGACCCACGTCGAACGCCTGATCGTCGACCCGCGCGCGCTCCACGCCGACGAGGAGGACCTGCCGCAGGAAGAGCGGGCCAGGCGCGAGCGCAGCAGAGAGTCCGCGGGCGGCGTCGTCGCCTACGCCACCGACGCCGCGGTGACCAGGGCCTGCTTCGCCCTGTCCGGCGGCCTCTACGTGGCCGACCTGGCCGGCGGCCAGGCGCACCTGCTCGACACGCCGGGCGCGGTCATCGACCCCCGGCTCTCCCCCGACGGGCGGCACGTCGCCTACGTCACCGGCGGCGCCCTGCGCGTCCAGGACGTGCTCTCGGGCACCGACCGCGCGCTGGCCACGCCGGAGTCGGAGACGGTGACGTACGGGCTGGCCGAGTTCATCGCCGCGGAGGAGATGGACCGCATGCGCGGCTACTGGTGGGCCCCGACGAGCGACGCGCTGCTGGTCGAGCGGGCCGACGAGGCTCCGGTCAACGTCTGGCACATCGCCGACCCGGCCAACCCGAACCGTCCGGCCACGGTCCAGCGCTATCCGGCGGCCGGCACCCCCAACGCGGTCACCGAGCTGTTCGTGCTGGGGCTCGACGGGTCGCGGGTCGCGGTGCCGTACACCGAGGAATACCTCACCACGGCCTCCTGGGACTCCCACGCGCTGTCGATCGTGACGATGACCCGCGACCAGAAGACGATGCGGCTGTTCTCGGTCGATCCGGCGACCGGCGCGACCACACTCGTGCGCGAGGACACCGATCCCGCCTGGGTCGACATCGTGACAGGAGTGCCCGCCCACCTCGACGACGGGTCGCTGGTCTGGGTGGCCTCCGCCGACGGCGGCCATCGCCTGTACGTCGGCGACCATCCGGTCACCCCGCCGACGTTGCAGGTGCGGGCCGTACTCGACGTCGACCACGACAGCGTGCTGTTCAGCGCGAGCGGCGACCCGACCGAGATCCATCTGTGGACGTGGGACGGCCATTCGCTGCTGCCCGTCTCGACCCGTTCCGGGGTGTTCTCCGGGCGCATGTCGGGCGGGGTCGGCGTACTGACCGAGCAGAGCCTCGACATGGAGGGCGTGTCGGCCACGGTCGTCAAGCGCGACGGCACGGCGGTGCCGATCCCGTCGTTCGCCGAGCGCCCCGGCCTCGACATGCGGGTCTCGCTCGGCCGTTCCGGCCGTCGCGACCTGGCCACCGCCGTGGTGCTGCCGTCGTGGCACGAGCAGGGCTCGGGCCGGCTGCCGGTCCTGATGAATCCGTACGGCGGCCCGCACGCCCAGCGGGTGCTCAACCAGCGGAGCTTCTTCCTGGAGAGCCAGTGGTTCGCCGAGCAGGGGTTCGCCGTGATCGTGGCCGACGGGCGCGGCACCCCTGGCCGCGGCACGGCCTTCGAGCGGGCCGTGCGCGACGACCTGGCGACCCCGGCGCTGGAGGACCAGGTCGACGCCCTGCAGGGGGTGGCCGAGCAGTACCCCGACGACCTCGACCTGACGAAGGTGGCCATCCGCGGCTGGTCGTTCGGCGGATACCTGGCCGCACTCGCGGTGCTGCGCCGTCCCGACGTGTTCCACGCGGCGGTCGCCGGGGCGCCGGTGACCGACTGGCGGCTGTACGACACGTGCTACACCGAGCGCTACCTGGGCCACCCCGACGAGCAGCCGGAAGTGTACGAGAAGTCGTCGTTGTTCGCCGACGCGAGCAAACTCGAACGCCCGCTGCTGCTGGTCCACGGCCTGGCCGACGACAACGTGGTGGCCGCGCACACGCTCCGCCTGTCCTCGGCGCTGCTCGCGGCCGGGCGCCGGCACAGCGTGCTCCCGCTGTCCGGTGTGACGCACATTACGCCTCAGGAGGTGGTGGCGGAGAACCTGATGCTGCTGCAACTGGACTTCCTCAAGCAGGCACTCGGCTGACGGCTGCCACACCAGGACTTCCGGACGCAGGCACCAGACCAACCGCCACCACCCCTCCCGAGTAGACGCCAGACGACCACCACACCCCAGAATCCGAAGCAGACGTCGGGCTGACGGTCTGACAGACCCAGGTCCGACATCCGGGCCGCAAAGATCAAACCCTGGTCCGACGCGATCCCGCCGCCCTCTGCGGGATCGTGAACGCCATGCTGAAACCCCTCACCCTGACCTTGGCCCTGCTGGGCGCGGGCCTGTCCGCCCCAGCGGCGGCGGCCACCACCCAGGAGTGGCGCTCGTGCCCCAACGACAAGATCGGCATGGTCTGCACGGATCTCCAGGTCCCGGCCGACTGGAGCAAACCCGACGGCCGCACGATCACCCTGAAGCTGGGGCGGCTCAAGGCCACCGGCGCCTCGGAGGGCTCGGTGCTGGTGGCCTACGGGGGTCCCGGCGGCCCCGGCATCGCCCTGACCCAGGCCAACCCCGGCTGGTGGGCCGAGCTCCGCGAGCGTATGGACATCGTCACGTGGGACACCCGCGGCTACGGCGAGCAGTTCCAAGGCCTCAGCACGGGCCTGCAGTGCTCCTGGACCCGCGTCCCCCTCCCCGGCACCCCGGAAGACGACGCCGCCTTCGGCCGGCTGTCCGACACCAACCGCGGCTACGCCGAGGCCTGCCGACTCAAAGATCCCGAGCTGTTCGCCCACATGAGCTCGGCCGACCACGCCAGAGACATGGAGGCCATCAGGAAGTTCCTCGGCGACGGCGAGCTCAACTTCTACGGCGCCTCCTACGCGGGCATCTACGGCCAGGCATATGCCCGACTCTTCCCCGGCCGCATCCGCACGATGGTCCTCGACGGCACGATCAACCACAGCACCGCGAGCTGGAAACGGGAGCTGGAGGAGTCGGCCAGGGCCAACGAGCGCTTCCTGGAGCGCTTCTTCGCCTGGTGTAAGGCCAACGACTGCTCCGACGTCCCCGGCCGCTGGCGGGCGCTGATCGCCAGAGCCGACCGCACCCCCGTCCCCACCACGACGGCCAACGTCGCCTACAACGGCCGCGACCTGCAGTCCTTCGCCATCAGCAGGGCCCGGCAGGGCAAGCCGGCCTGGCCTGACCTGGCCCAGGCGATCCGCAAGGCCGCCAGGGCAGACGCGTCCGGCTTCGTGCCCGCCCGCGGCGCCCGCTACCCCGACCAGGCCACGGGCGTCACGGAGTGCACCGACTGGCCTCGCTTCGCCGACCGCAAGGAGATGGCCGCCACCAACGCCCGCCTGCGCAAGATCGTCCCCAACGCGGGCACGGCCAACACCCTGGCCACGGCGATGCTGGGCTGCATCGGCTGGCCGGTCCCCGTGACCAACAAGCCCGCTCCCCTCCCCAAGGGCCTGCCGCCCCTGCTCGGGGCCGGCGCGTGGGGCGAGTCCGACGCGGTGGCGCGGGCGCTGTCCCCGGTCCCGGGCAGCGCCGTCATCCACCACGACGGGCCCGGCCACACGCTCTACGGCTTCAACAAGTGCGCCCGCGACCACATCAACCGCTACTTCACCGACCGCACCGTCCCCACCAAGACCACACCATGCTGACAAACCCCCTACGGATGCCCCTGCGTACGGGCATCCGTGCACGCGGCGGTCTTTCCCCTGGCGAACGGTAAGTGCCTGTTCCTCAACCGTTGATCCTGCTCTGGACGATCGGAGAGAAAGAAGCGCCGCAGCACCGCTCAGTGAAGCCGCGTATTTGCTACTCCCGGTGTCTCAATCCGCGGCGGGGCTGCTTCGCCGGTCGTACCCCAAGCTCCTCCTCCTGCATGACGGCCCCGGCAGGCCTGCCGTGTGAGGCTGTCCGGTATGAACGTAGAGACAGGCCGTCAGACGAGTTTCGCCAGCTGGGTCGGTGATCACGCCTCGACTATGGAAACCTTGGACTTCCAGCTGCCCGTGGACGACCTCGAGCCGCTGCGCGACATCATCGGGAGTGCGCAGGTCGTGGCTCTGGGCGAGAGCACCCACCACATGCGGGAGTTCTACCAGGTACGCCATCGCATCCTGCGCTTCCTGGTCGAGCGGTGCGGCTTTGAGGTGTACGCGCTCGAGGCGCCATTCACCCAGGGCCAGGTCTTGGACACGTGGGTCCAAGGCGGCCCCGGAACCGTCGAGCAGGTCGCGGCGGACGGCATTGCCCTGTCGCTGGGACAGTGCCGGGAACTGCACGAAGCACTGGCGTGGATGCGGGGCCGCAACCGCACCACCGCCATGCCGGTTCGGTGTGTGGGCACCGACCTGCCCGGGGCCGCGGCCTCCCCCCTGCCCGCGCTGGAAGAGCTCGCCGACTACCTACGCTGGGCCGCGCCCGAGGCGCTCCCGGTGCTGGAGGAGGCGGCCGGCGTCGTACGCCGGTTCGACGATCCGGTCATCTTCGTGGCCCTCGACCGCTATGAGAACCTCCCCCCGGATCAGCGGGACGTACTCACTGGCGCGCTGAGTCGGTTGATGGCTCATATGCAGCGTCTGACCCTCGTCCAGCGCGCCCGAGGCCACGGGGCCGAGCACGACACGGCGATGTGGCATCTGCGCGGCGCCTGGTATCTCGATCATCTCCATCGCGCCAACTCCACCGAGGGCTTCGAGTCCGCCTCAACCTTCCGCGACCTCTACATGGCGGAATCCGTGCTGCGCCTTGTCGAGGGCGGCGCGCGCGTGGTGCTTGCGGCGCACAACTGGCACATTCAGCGCACGCCCGCACTGGACAGCCAGGAGCGCCCGCTCCTGCCGGCCGGCGCGCACCTCGCAGCCGCCCTGGGGGACGCCTACCGGGCCATCGGCGTGACATCGAGTCTGGGCCAGACCACCACGCTGGGCGCACCGACTCCGGAGCGGCCGCATGGCGCCTGGTACGCTGCCCCGCTCCCGCCGCCCGTCGACGGCAGCATCGAGGCGGCCTTTCCCACCAACCGGCTCTGGGCGCTCGCCGATCTGCGCGCCGCCCGCCCGCATGTCCACGACGCGGCGTCCTTCCAGCACTCGCGCATGGCCGACTATTTCCTGGACCTGCCGGTGTTCGAGGCGTTCGACGCCATCGCGCACGTGTCGCGGACGACCGGCACCGATCACGTGCTGGAACACGCCACTGGTTGAGGTCGTAGGCAGCCTCTGCACACCGGGCCGAGCGCCTGTTCCAAGCCGGTGATCTTCCATCGGAGATCGTGTTCGAGGGGGAACAACCCTCGGAGTAAGAGGGCTGAGGTTTCGGTGCCCGCCTGCGACAATCGGTGGCGTGGGCCAGCGTGCGGCGGCTCTGACGTGCACGAACTGGGTCTCCCTCTGCCGCAGGAGGCCCGGTCGTCACGGCGGTATTGCTCCCCCGCGTGCCGAGCCCAGCAGTGGCGTGAGTTGCGGCGATCAAGCCGCCGAATACGCCGCTGCGGCGGAGGAGCTCCAGGGCTCTGGGCGCTGGCCGGGGCCGACGACCAGAGAGGTTCAGCAAGGGCGGCCGCGATCTCGCTGTCCGGTGAGCGGGCGAACGTGGTGGGCGGGTCTGCGAAACGGCGGCGTCACGGGTGGGTGGCGGAGCGGGTGCCGCGCCCAGCGGGCGGGCGGCGTCACGCGTAGGTGGCGGAGCGGGTGCCGCGCCCAGCGGGCGGGCGGCGTCACGGGTAGGTGGCGGAGCGGGTGCCGTGCCAGCTGGTCCAGAGGGCCGCGTAGGAGCCGCCCGCCGCCACCAACTCGTCGTGGGAGCCCAGCTCGCTGATCCGCCCGTCCTCCACGACGGCCACCCGGTCGGCGTCGTGCGCCGTGTAGAGCCGGTGGGCGATCGCGATGACCGTGCGCCCGTCGAGCACGGCGGCCAGCGAGCGTTCCAGGTGCCTGGCGGCGCGGGGGTCGATGAGGGAGGTGGCCTCGTCCAGCACCAGGGTGTGCGGGTCGGCGAGCACGAGCCGGGCCAGGGCCAGCTGCTGCGCCTGCGCGGGGGAGACGGCCAGCCCGCCGGATCCCACGTGCGTCTCCAGGCCGGCGGGCAGCTCCAGCACCCAGTCAAGCGCGTCCACCGCTTCGAGCGCCTTCCGTACGGCCTGGTCGTCGGCGTCGGGACGGGCGATCACCAGGTTGTCGCGCACCGTCCCCTTGAACACGTGGTGCTCCTGGGTGACGAGCGCGACGTGGCCGCGCAGGTCGTCGAGCGGCAGCTCGACCAGCGGCACCCCGCCCACGGCCACCGCGCCGGCGCGCGGCCCGTGGATGCCGGCCAGCAGCCGTCCGAGCGTGGACTTCCCGGCGCCCGACGGCCCGACCATGGCCAGCCGCTCCCCCGGCTGGACGGTCAGCGACACGCCGTGCAGCACGTCGCGGCCCTCACGGTAGGCATAGCGCACGTCCGAGGCCTCCAGCAGCTCGCCGGAGGGCGACGACGCGGAGGCCACCCGGTCGTCGGGCACGTTGGCCACGCCGAGCAGCCGCGCCATGGACGCCCCGCCCACCTGCAGCTCGTCGATCCACATGAGAAACCTGTCGAGCGGGTCGATGAGCTGCTGGGCGTAGAGCGTCGCGGTGGCCACCTGGGCGAGCGCCACCCAGCCGTTGATGTAGAAGAGGCCGCCGACCAGCAGCGTCGCCACGACCGGGAGCACGTAGCCCAGCTCGACGGCGGGATACCACACGCTGCGCAGGCCCAGCGTGTAGCGTTCGGCGGCGTACGAGTGCGCGATGTCGTCGTCGGTGCGGGCCCGGCGCCGCTCCTGCAGCCCGAGCGCCTCCACCGCCCTGGCGCCTTCGACGGTTTCGGCCAGCCCTTCGGTGAGGTCGGCGTAGGCGGCGTTCTCGCGGAGATAGCCGTCGCGCGCCCGCTTGAGATACCACCGGGTGGAGATCCACAACACCGGGCCCGCGATCAGCATCGGCAGCATGAGCAGCGGGCTGACGAGGAGCAGGGCGCCCACGGTGATCACGAAGGTGACGGACGCGATCAGCGTCTCGGGGACGGCGTGCCGGACGGTGCGCGACAGGGCGTCGACGTCACGGGAGGTCCTGGTGATCAGGTCTCCGGCCCCGGCCCGCTCGACGGTGGACAGAGGCAGGCCGAGCACCCGGTCGACGAACTCCTCGCGCAGCTCGGCCAGCACCTTCTCGCCGAGCCTGGAGGAGGCCAGCACGGCATAGCGCACGAGGACGCCCTGCAGGAGCAGGAACGCCCCGATGGCGGCGGCCACGACGACGACGTCGACCTCGGCGCCGTACTGCACGTCCTGCACCAGGCTGCCGAGCTGCCACGGCACGGCCAGCCCGGCCACGGCGGCCGACCCGTGCAGGAGGAGGGCGAGCGTGAGCTCGCGCGGATAGTGCAGGGTCAGCCGCCTGGCGTAGGCGCGCACCTGTTTGCGGTCGGCGACCGGCAGGATCTCGCGGGCCATGTGTCAGTCCTCCCCACGGGTCACGGTCGCGGCATAGGCAGGCGAGCTGTCGAGCAGCTGCCGGTGTGCGCCCTCGGCCAGCACCCTGCCCTCCTCGACGTAGATCACGTGGTCGGTGCGGTCGAGCACCAGCGGGCTGGTCGTGCAGACCAGCGTGGTGCGGCCGGCGCGCGCCTTGGCCAGCCGCCCGGCGATGCGGGCCTCGCTGTGGGCGTCGACGGCGCTGGTGGGCTCGACCAGGATGAGCACCTCGGGGTCGGCCAGCAGCGCCCTGACCAGGCGCAGCCGCTGCTGCTGCCCGCCGGAGAACTCGCGACCGGCCTCGGCCACGACGGTGTCGAGCCCGTCGGGCAGTGCCTCGACGATGTCGTCCGCGCAGGCCGCGTGGAGTGCCTCGCGCAGTTGCTCGTCGGTGGCGCCGCCGCGCACGTCGAGCTCGTCGCGCAGGCGGCCGGTGAACAGGCGGGCGCCGTTGTCGGCGACGAGGATGCGGGCGCGGATCTCGTCGATGGGCAGGTCGGCCAGGGAGGCCTCGCCGAAGGTGACGTCGCCGTCGGCGTAGCGGCCGAGCCGGTCGGCGATGGCGGCGGCGTCGTCGGGCGAGCTCGCGGCGATGGCGGTCAGCGAGCACGGCTGGAGGGTGACGCCGCTGTAGGAGTCGCGCAGCACGCCTCCTGGGCTGCTCTCGGCGCCGCCGGTGACCTCGGGCTCGATCGACAGGATGCGGATCACGCGACCGGCGGCGACGTGGCCCTTGGTGAGCCTGTCGGCGGCCTCGGTGAGGGTGCGCAGGGGGCCGATGAGGAAGACCGCGTAGAGGTAGAACGAGACGAGCTGGCCGGTGGGGATCTCGCCGGCGACGGCGAACGAGGCGCCGACGCCGGTCACGATGGCGATGAGCAGGCCGGCCAGCACGATCTGGGCGCCTTCGAGCACCGACTCGACCCTGGCCACGCCGACGCCGGCCTGGCGGACGAGCTGCGACTCGTCGCGATAACGGCCGGCGAACACCTGCTCGCCGCCGATGCCGCGCAGCACCCGCAGGCCGGCCACGATGTCGCTCGCCCTGGTGGACAGGTCGCCGACAAGCTCGCGGTGCCTGCGCTGCCGCCGGTGCAGGGGTCGCAGCAGCGGCGAGATGGCGACGGCCATGATCGGCACGCCGAACAGCACGAGCAGGCCGAGCGGCAGCGAGGTCGAGATGAGGATCACGGTGACGGTGACGATCGCCACGATGGAGCCGGTGCCGCGCAGCAGGATGTCCATGGAGCCACCGATGTGGGAGATGTCGGAGTTGCCGACACTGACCACCTCGCCGGTGGACAGCCGCTTGGGCAGCGTGGCGCCGAGCCTGGCGGCCTGCCTGGCGGTCACCTGCACGGTGCGGTAGGCGGCCGACAGCCAGGTGTGGACGGCCATCCGGTGGCGCATGAGGCCGGTGAAGGCCTGCAGCAGCCCGAGCACAAGCAGGACGGCCGCCCAGAACAGCAGCGCCCGGGAGTCCTTCGCGGTGACGGCGTCGATGCCCTTGCCGAGCACGGCCGGCATCAGGGCCTGCACCAGCCACCACAGGGTCGCGAAGCCGATGCCCGCGAGGAGAGACGGCCACTGCCTGCGCGCAGTCCACCACAAATAGCGCAGCGGGCTGCGGATGTCGGGCACGCCAGGATCGGCCTCAGGAAGGGAGCGCATAGCCTGACAACCTTGACAAGGCGTGAGGCGGCCCGGCAAACGGTTTTCGACCTGCTGGAACGTTCCCTACCGCCCCTGGAGCCCCTTGAAGGCCCGCATCGTGTACGCCAGTGTCACCAGCGCCGTGATCGCGAGCAACGCATAGCCGATCGTGTACGCCCCGGTGGCGGCGTAGACCGCCCCCATGACGAGCGGCGGGAAATAGCCGCCGAGCCCGCCGGCCGCGCCGACGAGCCCGGTCACCGTCCCCACCCTGGACGCCTCGACCAGCTTCGCGACGAGGGCGAACCCGCCGCCCGTCCCGAGCCCGAGGAAGAGCGCCATGAGCACGAAGCTCGCCCCCGCGGGCACCTCGGCCGGCGGCTCCAGCGCCAGCACGAGCGCCATGATCGTGGTGCCGCCGAACGCGATGAGCAGGACCTTCACCGGTCCGATCCGGTCGGAGAGCGTGCCGCCGAGCGGCCTGGCCAGCACCGCCGCGATCGAGAACCCGGCCGTGCGCAGCCCCGCGCCGGTCTGGGCGAAGCGGTACACGTTCTGCAGCAGGGTCGGCAGGTACGTCGAGAAGGCCACGAACCCGCTGAAGGCCACCGCGTACAGGAATGCCGACTGCCAGGTGGCTTTGAGCGCCATGGCCGCCCGGATCCTGGGCCACGCGGGGGCGGTCGCGGGCGACCAGCGCGGCGAGTCGCGGCTCGCGCCCAGCATGACGAGACCCGTCACCGCGAGCGCCGCCGCCATCAGCACGTGAGTGAAAGGCCGTCCGAACGTCTCGACCAGGACCGGCGTGCAGGACGCCGACAGCGCCGTGCCGCCCATGCCGGCCCCGAACACGCCGGTGGCGAAGCCCCGGCGGGCGGGTTCGTACCACGCGTTGACGAAGGGGATGCCGATCGCGAACGACGTGCCGGGGATGCCCAGCAGGAATCCCCAGAACAGCAGCCAGCCGTACGAGGTGGACCAGCCGGTGAACAGGACGGGCACGATCGAGACGAAGCAGACGGCCGCGAACATTGCGCCGCCCGCCGAACCGGTCGGCCAGCATCCCCACCGGGATCCGCCCCAGCGAGCCGACCACCACGGGGATCGCCACCAGCAGCGAGAGCTGCGTCTGCGACAGCCGCAGTTGCCTGCTGTAGCTCCCGGACAACGGACCGATGAGGTTCCACGCCCAGAACGTCACCGCGAAGGTCACCGTGGCCAGCACCAGGTTGCGCACCTGGCCTGCACGAAGTTCGGACATGCACTCTGCGTAACAGATTCTCGCGTTCTGTGATGACGTGGGGTTGTGTGGCGATGACCCGTGCGCACACTCTTTACAAGGTGAACACCACGGCCGGGAGGGGGCTGCTCGCGCTTCTCCCGTTCAGCCACCCGGTGCGCGCTTCTTGCACCCCGTTGGGCGGTTTGCTCCGTCCTTACATCGTGTATCGGAGGCACGGGCGATAGTGTGCGGGGGCACCCGGCACGGGTCCCGGTACGCCAGAATCGACCCTTGTGAAGCACGGGTACACCAACAGCACGGTCGGCGACGGCGCCCTGGTCGTGAAGTGCTACCAGGGGCCCGAGGCGGCGTTCAGGCTCAGCACGGAGAGCAGATATCTGCGCCGCCTGCGCGGCCGCATCCCCGTCCCCCGCGTCCACCAGGTCACCTCGACCAGCCTGACCACCCGCTGGGTCGAGGGCTCCCACGGCCAGGACCTCCTGGACGACGGCCGCGCCGCGGAGGTGCTCGCCGAGTGCGGCCGCATGCTGGCCCGCATCCACAGGCTCGGCATCGTCCACGGCGACTACGGACCGCAGAACATGCTGTTCCACCCGGCCACGTTCGAGACGACCGCGATCCTCGACTGGGAGTGGGCCCATCCGGGGCGACCGGTCGAGGACCTCGCCTGGTGCGAGTGGATCGTCCGCACGCACCACCCGGAGCACGTGCCGCTGCTGCCGCGGTTCTTCGCCTCGTACGGCGAGCCCGTGCCCGCCTGGCCTGAGCGCCACGCGGCGATGCTGGCACGCTGCCGTGACCTGCGCGACTTCTGCGTCCGCTGGGAGCCCGGCGGGGGCGGCGAGAAGATGTGGCGCGAGCGCCTCGACGCCACGGCCGCCTGGACCGAATAGCCCGCCCGCAGTACCGGCCCGCGCGGGCGCCCGTCCGTCCTTGCGGGCCCCATGGGCGGCGGCAGACCATGGGTCATGGACCCACGCACCCGAGCTGCGGTGGACTGGCTCCTGACCGGCGACGAGCCGGGCATCCGCGGGCAGACCCGCCGCGACCTGCTCGACGAGCCCGTGGGCGAGGACGTCATGAAGGGTCTCAAGGTCAACGCCCTCCTCGACGCCGGGCTCGGCGGCGACCCGTACAGGAAGTGGACCGGCGCCCACTGGCGGCTCGTCGCGCTGGCCGAGCTGGGCGTCCCGCCCGGCGAGCCGCGCGTCCTGGAGGTGGCCGACCACGTGCTGTCCTGGCTCACCACCGGCTGCCGTGAGCCCGTCGTGATCGGCGGGCTGGTCCGGCAGCACGCCTCCATCGAGGGCAACGCCCTGGCCGCCTCCTGCCGCATGGGCCTGGCAGGGGATCCGCGCGCCCGCCGCCTCGCCGGGTCGCTGATGTCGTGGCAGTGGCCGGACGGCGGCTGGAACTGCGACGAGCGGGCCACCGGACGCCGGTCGTCGTTCCACGAGACGCTCCCGGCCATGTGGGGCCTGCACGAGTACGCGCTGGCCACCGGCGACCGAAACGGTGCGAAGGCTGCGGCGCGGGCGGCGGAGCTGCTGCTGGAGCACCGGCTGTTCCGCAGCCTGTCGGCCGGCGAGGTCGTTCACCGCGCCTGGCTCGCCCCGCACTACCCGCCGTACTGGCATTACGACATCCTTCAGGCGCTGCTGGTGTTGTCGCGGATGGGCCTGGCCGGCGATCCACGGGCCGCCGACGCGCTCGACGAGTTGGAGCGCCGCCGCCTGCGTGACGGCCGCTGGCGGGCCGGCGGGCGCTGGTGGAACCCGCCCGGCCGGGCGTACGCGCAGGACGTGGTGGACTGGGGCCGCGCGGGCCCGAACGAGATGATCACCCTGAACGCCTTACGCGTCCTGCGGGCCGCCGGACGTCTTTGACGGGTTCTGTCGGTGTCCTTTGCTTGACTCGGGGCATGACTCGGCACGTGATCCTAGTCCTCGGCGCGACAGGCACCATCGGGCGGCGCGTGGCGGAGCAGCTGCGCGCGACCGGCCACGCCGTACGCGCCGCCTCCAGGAGCGGTGAGACCACGTTCGACTGGGCGCGGCCCGGCACGTGGGAGCCCGCGGTGGGAGGGGCGTCCAGGGTCTTCCTCATGGCTCCCGACGGCGTCCCGATCGATCCGGCGTTCGTGTCGCTGGCGGTGGAGCAGGGGGTCGAGCAGATCGTGCTGCTGTCCAGCGGCGGCATCGAGGTCATGGGCGACGAGCGGCTGATGGCCGCGGAGCGCGCGGTCCGCGACGGCGGCGCCGGGTGGACGATCCTGCGGCCGAGCTGGTTCGACCAGAATTTCGACGAGGGCTTCCTGCGGCCGGCGGTCATGGCGGGCGAGCTGATGTTGCCGATGGGCGCCGTGCGCCAGGCGTTCGTCGACGCCGGCGACATCGCCGCCGTCGCCGCCGCGGCCCTCACGCAGGACGGCCACGCGGGGCGCTCCTATGAGATCACGGGGCCGCGCTCCCTGTCGTTCGGGGAGGCCGCGGAGATCATCGGCTGGGCGGTCGGCCGCGAGATCACCTACCTGGGCGGCGAGGAGGAATACGTCGCGGCCCAGGGCTTCTCCGGCGACGCCATCCGTGCGGCCAAGGCGTTCACCGCCCTGCGTGCCCTCGGCGACCAGCCGGTCACCGAGGTCGTGAGCCAGGTGACCGACCGGCCGCCGAAGCCGTTCGAGAGCTACGTCACCGAGGCGGCGGCGCGGGGCGCCTGGCGGCCGTGAGGCCCAGCTCGCGCACCAGGGCGGCCGCCGCGTCGAGCAGTTGCAGCTCCCTGGCGGTCATCGTGGGGTTCGCGCCGCGCCGGGCCTTGGCACGGTCGAGCGCGTCGCCATAGCCCATCGCGGCGCCGAGCCCGGCCAGCAGCGCGCCGAGGACCACCCGCGTCGCCGGCGCGCGCTCGTCCTCGGCGTCGACCGCGATCTGGGCGAGGATCAACGCCGAGATGGCGCAGTCCTCCTCCGGGCCGCCCTCCTCGGTGTTGCACCAGTCGATCACCATCGGCCCGCGGGCGGTGAGCATGACGTTGTCCGGGTGCAGGTCCAGGTGGAGCACCCGATCATGGGGGTCGGCCGAGTGCCGGGCCGGGATCCGGTGCAGGCGCAGGAGCAGCCGGGCGATGCCGTCGCCCGCGGCCTCGAGGGGCAGGTCGCCGTCGAACACCGCCCGTGACATCGTCGGCCCGGCCAGCCGCTCCATCACCAGGTCGCCGGGCGGCCCTTCTCCCGGATGGACGCGGGGCACGGGATAGCCGTGCCCCGCCACGTAGTCCATGACCGCGGCTTCCCGGCGCGCGTCCATGCCCGATCGGTAGCGGCGCAGCACCCGCTCGTCGTCGATCGCGTACACGTCCGCGCTGCGGCCCGACCCCAGCAACTCACCGAGCTCCATCCGCTCAACCTACCGAGCCCGCGACAGGGGCGGCGGAGCTCACGTACGTCCGGCGATCCTGTCCAGCTCGGCCAGGTCGGCGGCGTGGTCGCGCCGCATGGCGGACGCCAGCTCGCGGGCCTGTCGCGCGCCGCCCGCGCCCTGCTCGCCCTTCGCCACCAGCGCGAGCTGCTTCAGGTACGCCCGCAGCAACGCGACGAACCGCCGGTCGAACGCGTCGTCGCGCAGCACGGACAGCGCCGTCAGGTCGGCGGCGGTGGGCATGCCGGGCATGTCGTGCCTGGCGTGCGGGTTCTCGCCGGTGATCCGGGCCTGGGCGAGCAGGGCGCGCAGCCGGCCGCGCCCGCTCTCGTGCGCCTTGCCGAGCCGGGCGGCGAACTCGGAGAGCGGCCGGTCGGCCGCGCGGTCCCGCGCGAGGTCCAGGAGGGGCAGCGCCCGCGTGTGCAGGGCCTCGGCCAGTTGCAGCCAGGCCACGTCCGTGGTGGTGAAGGCCCCGCTGGAGGCGGGCGCCGGAGCGGGAGCGGCCGAGCAGCCGAGCAGCAGGACGGCCAGCAGCAGGAATCCGAGCACCCGTGACACGCGTACGACCTCCGGAGGGCCCGGGCGGTGACGGCCCGCCCGGGCGAGGAACAGGAGTTACGACGGCCGCCCGTCGGCCCCGCACTTGATGATCGGCCGGATGCAGTCACGCACCCGGCGCTCCATCTCCGCCTCCGGCCAGGCGTTGAAGAAGTCACCGTGCATCGTGAACCCGCCGCCAGAGGCCAGCCGGAAGTGCGACGGGTCGCCGCTCACCGGGTAACGGATCACCTGGCGCAGCTTGGGCACCGGTACGGGGTGCGTGCTCGGGCAGGCGCCGGCCACCGGATAGGCCATGTGGCTCTTGTGGTCGGCGGAGTCGAGGTCGCGCCCGTTCCAGCACTGCGGGAAGTCCAGGTACGACTCCAGCATCGTCCCCGGCGGGCAGGTGACGAAGTCCTTCGACGCGCCGACGTGCCCGGCGTGCAGGCAGGACCACCGGGAGATCGTCGTGTGGTCGGGTCCGGTCGCCGTGGCGTTGCCCGCGACGATCCGCAACCCGAGGGGCAGCGGCTGGATCCTGGCGATGATGTCGTCACGTACGCCCTCGCCGAGGTAGTAGAACGTGACGATGGCCGGCTCCACGGGTGCGCCGTCCTTGTAGAGGGTCGGCACCCAGTACGACGACTTGTCCACGGCCGGGTTGCAGTTCGTGGCGCCGTTGAGCAGGTCGTTGAGCTGGGTGTGGGCGTTGGTGACGCGGCTGCCGAAGAAGCTGTGCATGTGCGAGGCGCCCGGCAGGCCGGGGAAGACGATCGGGTCGTCGGGCAGCCGGTGGCTGAACGGGCAGTCGGCGAGGAACTCCGCCACCCGTACGGGCTCCGCCACCGCCGGGCGGGGCACGACGGCGACCATGCCGATCAGCAGGGTCAGCAGCGCGAAGAGTCGTGAGGCGAGCATGGCGGCTCCCTTGGTCGTCATTGGTAGACCCGCACGTAGTCGACGAGCATCCGCGACGGGAACGGCGTGGACGCGTCGGGCGGTCCCGGCCAGTCGCCGCCGACCGCGAGGTTGAGGATGATGTAGAACGGGTGGTCGAAGATCCACGGGCCGCGGGTCCGCTCGACCTCGTCCTTGCTGATCGTGAACACCGTCCGGCCGTCGAGGGTGTAGACGATGCCCTTGCTGTCCCAGTTGGCCGCCCAGACGTGGAAGTCGCCGGAGAAGTCGGCGCCGTCCGGCAGCGTGTAGGGCGACCCGACCCCGCCCCCGCCGTTGTACGCGGGCGCGTGCACGGTCGAGTAGGACGTCTTCACGTCCTTGCCGAGGACCTCCATGATGTCGATCTCGCCGTTGTACGGCCACGGCCGCCCGGTCAGGAAGTCGGCCCCCATCATCCAGAACGCCGGCCACAACCCGTTGCCCTTGGGCACCTTGATCCTGGCCTCGACGCGGCCGTAGGTGAAGTGGAACTTCGTGCCGGTGTTCATCCTGGCCGAGGTGTACTGGCAGGTGGTGCTGCCGGTCAGCGGGTCGACCGGGCAGGCGGAGCCCGGCGTGGCCTGTTTGCGGGCTTCCATGACCAGATGTCCCTGGCCGTCCATGGAGGCGTTGTCGTGGTCGGTGTAGTACTCCAGCTCGTTGTTCGGCCCGGTGCCGGGGTCGGCGCGCCATTTGGCGGCGTCGGGCCTGCTTCCCGCCGGGCCGTCGAACTCGTCGCTCCACACCAGGGACGGCGGGTTCGACGGGTCGTCGGGCGGGGCCGGCGGGTCGACCGGGTTCCCTCCTGTGCCGTACACCTGGAACTCCCAGAGGCTGTAGCCGTAGGGGGTGGCACGCTGGGTGCCGTACATCCGCACGTACCGGCCGGAGCCGGTGACGTTCAGGGTCTGCTTGAACCCGTTGCCGCTGGTGGTGCTGTGGATGGTGGTCCAGCTGCCCGCGTCGGGCGACACCTGGATCTCGTACGACGTGGCGTAGGCCGGGTCCCACTGCAGGACGACCTTGCTGATCTGCGCGGTGGCGCCCAGGTCCACGTAGATCCAGCCGGGGTCGACCCAGCCGGTGGTGGAGCTGGTGGCCCACCTGCTGGCGGGGTCGAGGTCGAACGCCCTGGCCGGCGTGCACTCCCAGCAGTTGCCGTCGTGCTGCGAGCTCGAGGCGACGCCGGGCTTGTTGTACGACAGCAGCCGTTCCGCGCCGGAGCTCCCGCCGGTGCCGTAGACCTGGAACTCCCAGAGGCTGTAGCCGTACGCGGTGGCGCGCCGGGTGCCGTGGACGCGGACGTAGCGGCCGCTGCCCGACACGTTCAGCGTCTGGTCGCCGCCGGTGGCGGTGGTGGTGGCGTGCAGGCCGGTCCAGGAGGTGCCGTCGGCGGAGGCCTGCACGGTGAACGCGGTGGCGTACGCGGCCTCCCAGCTCAGCCGCACCTGGCTGATGGTCGCGGCGGCGCCGAGGTCGACCTGGATCCACTGCGGGTCGGAGAAGGCGCTGGACCAGCGGGTGCCGGCGTCGCCGTCGACGGCCGCGGAGGCGGGGAAGGCGGCGTTCTCGGTGGAGGAGGCGGTGGCGGTCCGGCCTTGGGAGAGCAGGGTGTCGGCGGCGCCGGCGGGCACCGCCGACAGTAACGACAGGGTGAGGAGGAGGGCGAGGAGGGCCCCGAGGCGTCGTACGCCGGGGCCGGGGGGTGGACTCACGACGTCTCCGTCAGGGTGAGAAGCGGGGGGTGTTCGGGGAGCGCTCCCTCATTGGGAGAGTGCTCGCCTCTCCTACCGCTGTCAAGATGCTCGTTACCAGGTGAAAACCCGCCTGACACACGAACAGCCGCCCCTGAACCGCGTTTCAAACACCTTCATACGGCGCCTACCAGCGAGAATGACACCGCACTCGCGCCGAATGCCCGGCGCTCCCCCGCGTCACAAGGACACGGAACAGTCACCCGGTCCTGACCGCCCGGCGCCCCCACCGAATCCGGGTGAGGGAGCGCTCTCTCAAGGAGGGGACGCTTCGGTCCGCGTGGCCCAACGGCGGCACCCGCACGGCCGGCATAACCCGCAGTCGGTAAAATAGGTGGGAAATCCTTACTGGTCCCGCCAAACTGATCACCAACCAGTAAGGAGCTGTCTTTCATGCCGAACCAGCCCGCACCGAACCTGCTGTCGTGGGCCAGCGAGATCGACGAAGGCGCGATCATGCAGGCCGCACGCACTGCCCGCCTGCCGTTCGTCTCCGGCCACGTCGCTCTCATGCCCGACGCGCACGTCGGCATCGGTGCGACGGTCGGCTCGGTGATTCCCACCGAGAACGCGATCATCCCCGCCGCCGTCGGCGTCGACATCGGTTGCGGCATGGTGGCCACGGAGACGACGCTCACGGCCGCGGACCTGCCCGACACGCTCGCGGCCCTGATGCCGATGGTGGAGCGCCGCATCCCCGCCGGCGTAGGCAAGGGCCACGACGACCCGTCGACCGACCGCGCCCTCAGCGACCTGGGGCTCCCCCACACCGACCTCGACCCGAAGCAGACGAAGAAGGTGGCCGAGCAGTTCGGCACCCTCGGGTCCGGCAACCACTTCGTCGAGGTCTGCCTCGACGAGCGCGACCGCGTCTGGACGGTGCTGCACTCGGGTTCGCGCGGCATCGGCAACCAGCTCGCCCAGATGCACATCACGGGTGCCAAGAAGCTGATGAAGAAGCAGGAGGTCGGCCTGGAGGATCCGGACCTGGCGTACTTCGTCCAGAGCACGCCGGAGTTCACCGCGTACATCGAGGACATGCTGTGGGCCCAGCGCTACGCGATGGCCTCGCGTGCCCGGATGGACAAGGTCCTGATCAACGCCCTGTTCCGCGTCGCGGGCAAGGGACAGCGCGTCCGCACGATCAACTGCCATCACAACTTCACCCAGCAGGAGACCCACTACGGCAAGTCTCTGTGGATCACCCGCAAGGGAGCCATCAAGGCCGACCGCGGCGACGAGGGCGTCATCCCGGGCTCGATGGGCACGCGCTCGTACATCGTGCGCGGGCGCGGAAACCCCGAATCGTACACCTCGTGCTCCCACGGGGCAGGCCGCCGCATGTCGCGTACGAAGGCCAAGCGTGAGCTGTCGGCGACCTCGCTCACCGCGGCCATGAGCGGCCGCACCTGGAACGCGGACCGGGCCGCCGCCCTGGTGGACGAGCACCCTGAGGCGTACAAGCCCATCGACCAGGTGATGGCGGATCAGAGAGACCTGGTGGAGGTGCGGCACACGTTGCGCCAGATCTTCAACTACAAGGGCTGACCAGGCTCCGGCTCTCCGCCTGCGCGGCAGGCGGAGAGCCGCTTCTGTCGGCGCCCGGACGTAGGGTGCGGCGGGTGGACGAGACCTCCAGAACTCGGCGACCGGCACCTGCGGGTGCGGCGCCTGGTCGCCAGCCCCTCGTCGAGCGCTGGTGACCGATCAGCCCGGGGTGCCCGCGAGTTCCTCGGGCACGGCCGGCGCCCGCGGCGGCCTGCCGGGAAGGAGCGGGATGACCGCCAGCACGATCACCAGCACGGTCACGACGAGCCAGAAGATGCCGTGGAAACCGGTGATCACGTCGCCGGCGGTCTGCAGGATGAGCGCGACGACCGCCACGCCGAGCGCGGCGCCGAGCTGGTTGAGCATGTAGAGCACCGAACTGCCCTGCGCCACCATGGGCCCGGGCAGCGTGCGGTAGAGCGAGCCCATGGTGGGCGCGCTGAAACATCCGCTGCCCAGCCCGATCGTGAGCGCCGCCAGCGCCGGCCAGAACTCGGGGGTGTGGGCTCCCATCCGGGTGAAGGAGAGCGCGCTGAGCAGGGAGACGGTGACGCCCGCGATGGCCAGTCCGCGCGCGCCGATCCGGTCCGACAGCCGCCCGGCCAGCGGCATCGCGATCGAGCCGCCGAGCCCGAGCGGCGCCATCAGCAGGCCGGCGGCGAGCACGCCGTGCCCGTGAGCCTGCTGGTAGTACAGCGGCAGCGCGAACAGCGCCCCGAAGAGGGACAACCCGCCGAGCCCCATGATCGTGACGCTGGCCGTGAACCCGCGGTTGGCGAACAGGCGCAGGTCGATCAGCGGCGGGTTCCTCCGCGTCGCGGAAGAACCCACGGAGCGCGCGCGCAGCGCGTGCACGGCGTAGCCGGTCAGCAGCAGCACGCCCGCGGCCAGCGGCAGCAGCGCCTGCCAGGCGGCGAACGACCCCTGCTCGGCGGTCTGCGACAGCGCCAGGACGACGGCCGCGAATCCGGGCCCGAGCAGCGCCAGCCCCACGACGTCCAGCCGGGCGGGCGACGCTCCGGGCGGTTCGTCGGCGGGGACCACGCGGACGGCCAGCAGCAGGGCGACCAGGCCGACGGGCACGCTGAGCAGGAACATCCACCGCCATGACAGTCCGGCGAGCACCGCGCCGCCCGCGATCGGCCCGAGCACGGGTCCGAGCGACAGCACCACGCCCATCAGCCCCATCACGCGTCCGGCCCGGCGCGGCCCGGCGGCCCTGGCCAGCAGGATCAGCACGAGCGGGTCGAGCAGCCCCGCCCCGAAGCCCTGGAGCACCCGGAAGGCGATCAGGCTGCCGACGTTCCAGGCCAGCCCGGCCAGCAACGATCCGGCCAGGAAGAGGGACAGCCCGGCCAGCCACAGCCGCTTGCCGCCGAACCGGTCGACGGCCCAGGTGGTGAACGGGATGGTGGCCGTGACCGCGAGCAGGAAGCCGGTGGACGTCCAGCCGACCGTGCTGAGTGAGGTGGCGAAGGCGCCGGCCAGGGTGTCGATGGCGACGGCGGTCATCGTGCTGTTGAGGATGCCCAGCAGCCCGCCGAGCAGGATCACGCCGATCATGCCGAGGAGCCGGGAGTCCATACGTTCATCCGGTGGATTTGAACTCATGGGTTCAATGTAGTTATCTCATTTGTTCGCATGCAACCCATGCGTCCATGAAGGTGAACCAGCGCGTACAATCGCAGGCATGGCCACCAGCACACGCGGACGCATCGACAAGCGCCAGGCGATCCTCGGCGGCGCGTTCGCCGTGTTCGCCCGCCTGGGATACGCGCAGGCCTGCGTGCAGGACATCGCGGACGAGGCGGGCGTTGCCAAACCGACGGTCTACAACCACATGACCGACAAGGCCACGCTGTTCCGGCACGCCGTGGAGGCCGCCTCGCAGGCCGCGCTCGACGCCCGGATCGGCGCCCTCGCGCCGCTGGCGGACCCGGGCGACGATCTGGCCGGCGCCCTGGAGGACGTCGCCCACGCGCTGCTCCGGCTGCACACCGACGAGCGCTCGTGCGCGCTGAAACGGCTGCTCCACTCCGAGATCACGAGATTTCCCGACCTTCTCGACGTCGTGACCGGCAGCGGCCCCCACCACCTCACCCGGGCACTGGCCGACCGCCTGGCCCGGCTCGCGCTCTCCGGCCGCCTGCGCGCCGCCGACCCCGACCTCGCGGCCGAGCAGTTCCTCGCCCTGCTCCTCGGCCCGCTGGAGGCCCGCTCCCGCCTGGGCACCCGCCCGATCGGCGAGACCGAGCTCCACGACATGGCCCGCGCCACCGTGTGCACCTTCATGCGCGCCTGGGGCCAGGACACGCCATAGCCAATGTCGGCGACAAGGGCTCTTGTCGGTGGTAGGCAAGGGATATAGTCTGCCGCGTGTGGTGGAACGAGACGACTACGCGGCCATCCGCGATCGGATCATCCGGCTCTCCCGCACCCGCGGCTTGCGCTGCGACTGGGCGGAGACGACCAGGCGGCAGCGCTTCCTCCTGCTGTGGGACGCCGAGGGCCGCGTCGCGGCCCGCGCGATCGTCCCGCTCTACCCCGGGGAGACGCCCCACCTGGTCGACTCCCTCGAGCAGGGGCTCGCTCACCTGTTCGGCGACCACTGGCTGGAGGATTCATGACCGCGGACCGCGTTGACGTTCACATCACTCTGGCGGGCAGCCTGTGGCTGGCCCAGGTGGACGGCGTGGCCGGCGGCATGTCCGCGCGCACACTGAAGGAGCTGCACGCCGACGTCACCGAAGGGATGCCGTTCCTGTTCGCCGACCGCGACCGGCCGCCCGCGCCCGTCTTCCACTACGCGCTGCCCGGCCTGTCCGAGCAGGACCTCGACGACTTCGCCGCGCTCCAGCGCCAGGCCGCCGCGATCGCCGAGGACTACACGCGCACGCTGAAGAAGCGCGTCAAGCACATGCACGAGCTGGGCCTGTCCGACGGCGACATCGGCGAGCTGCTCGGCCTGACCAAGCAGCGCATCCAGCAGATCCGCACCAACGCCAACGACGAGGCCCGCCAGACCGCCTGACGGCCTGACCGGGCAGCCGGCGCCCGTCTCAGGATCGAGCGCACGTCTCAGGGCAGAACGCGACCTCGGGATAGCGCGATGACGCCTCCTCCAGCAGGGGCTGCCGCCGCGCCTTCAGGTGCCGGTCGAGGAAGGCCGCCACGTACGTGCGGGTGAGCTCGGCACCGCGCGCCGCGGGCAGGACGCCGTAGGCGGGTTTCATGCCGAGGACGCCCGCCAGCAGCGGGCCGTCGGTGAAGGACTGGTGATCCGCGCCCGACAGGACGACCCAGCGCTTCCACCCCGTCAGCAGTTTCCAGTCGCGGTCCCACGACGTGTCACGGCCGCCGGGGCTGTGCTCCGGCGAGCCCATGAACATGAACGGCCGGGAGAACCCGCTCTTGGGGATCCGGGCGTAGGTGGTGCCGTCCATGTCGATTCCGGCCCGTACCCGGGGATCCCGCACCATGGCCGCCACGGCGGCGGCGCCGCCGATCGACTGGCCTGCCATCGCGATCCTGGAGCGGTCGATCCGGTCGGAACCCTCCCACTTCGCCGGCAACCGGTCGAGTACGAAGGAGACGTCGGCGGCCCTGCCCTGGACCACCCCGGTGCCGAAACCCGGGTCGGTGTCGCTGTCGCAGGCCAGGCATCCGGCGATCCGCCCGTCGGGGAAGGTGGTGGCGTAGCTCTCGTAGGTGTGGTCGATCCCGGCCACGACGTACCCCCGGCTGGCCAGGTCCTCGGCCAGGGACGTGAGCGTGCTCACCGGCTTGGTGAAGCCGGGGGACAGCACCACCAGCGGAAGCTTCTCCCCCGCGGGTTCGGCGTCCTTGACGGCGTTCGTGCGCGTCCTGCTCAGGATGTCGTACGGCACGCCCGTGATCCTGGAGCCCTTCAGGAGGCGCTCGGATTCCTCCGGCGTCATGTACGGTGCCCGCTGCCCGTCCCGCTGACTGGTCGGATACCACAGGGTGACCTTGAGCTCCCTGGCGTCGGCGTCGAGGTTCCAGGGATCGGGGCGGGAGGTGTCCTTCAGGTACAGGGCGGTGGCGCCGACCTCGTGAGGGCCGGTGGGGG
>NZ_SMKO01000014.1 GCF_004348685.1 Nonomuraea deserti
GGGAAGGTCGTGGTCAGGGACGTGACGGTTGTGGCGACCGCCTCCGGAAGGCTGGACAGGCGGTGCAGTGGCGCCTCCAGCGGGGTCAGCTCCTCCGACCACGGGGCCGCCTCGCGGATGAGGGCCCTGGCGTCGTTCTTGGTGAGCGTGGTGCCCTGCTCGCGGGCCGCCGCGATGAGGGCCTCGCGCCACGTGTTGGCCAGCTTGGCGTGACCGTTGTCCAGAATCCTGCGCAGCACGCGGGCCGCCGTGTCGCCGGGCTGCGGAAGGCGTACGGCGTCGAGTGTGTCCTCGCCGGCGCTCGTCGTGTAGACGGCGGACAGCACGCCGGGCAGGGGCGGCAGGTCGGCTCCCAGGACGCGTACGTGGGAGGCGCGGGTCGCCAGGAGCAGGCGGGGCAGCGCGGCCTCGAGGCCGGGCGGGAGGGCGACGGCCACGCGGCCGGGGGCGGCCGCGTACGGCTTGGCGAGCCAGGTCGACACCTTGACCCGGGGCTGGGTGAGCTCCTTGGGCCATTCGCCCACCAGCAGGTCGGGCTCGAAGTCTGAAATGCCCCTCTCTGGGGCTGAGATGCCCTTGTGGGCGTTTTCTATGGCTTGCGGGCCCTGAGTGTAGATGGCGGTGGCCTGGCGGCTCAGGCGGGACGTCACGGCCGGACGGGTCTTGCTGGTGGGCCGGAGGATGTACAGGTCGGCCGCCGAGCCGATGGCCTCCGCGCCGAAATAGCGGTTGAAGTCGGGGTAGATGGCTTCATAGGCGAGGTTGAGGTCCGCCAGGGCCTGTTGGACCTTGAACGCCAGCATGGGCATGCGCTCGCCGGCGCCGTAGGCCAGCAGCACCCGCCCGTCGTCCTTCAGCCCCTCCACGGCGCGCGCCACGAACAGGCCGACGCCCTCCGGCGTGTACGGCGGGTCGGTGAGCGCCAGGTCATGGCCCCTGGCCGAGGCCGGCAGGCCGAGCCGCAGGTCGGCCCAGCGGGTGCGGACACCGAGCTCCTGGTCGTCGATGTAAGCCAGGATGCGCTCGTCGATGTCGGCCACCGTGACCTCGGTCTCCGGGTGGACGAGCTTGACGGCCAGCGAGGTCAGGTCGTGGTCGCCCACGCACAGCAGGCGCGCGCCCGGCAGCCAGAAGCGGGCGCCGAGCAGCAGCGCCCGCCGCAGCACGGTCTCGGGCGTGGCGGCGACGTGGTCGAGGACGTGCCGGGCGCGCGGGGCGCCGGCGATGAGGGCGCTCAGGCGGTCGAGCGCATCGGAGTAGTGGGGGAGCAGGTGGGCGACCGGGTCTTCCGGCGGCGGCGCAACGGCGAAGAGGTCCTGGTAGGCGGGGGTCCGGGCGAGCGGCACGCGGAAGGCGTCGCCGGATCGCTCCAGCGGCAGCTCGCGGAGCAGCGCCTCGATGGTGCGCCTCGACGTGGCGGTCTCGCGGACCAGGCCGGCGAGCCGCCACCACTGGCCGTCGCACAGGAGCGTCAGCGCGTGTCTCAGCCGCCTGCTGTCGGCCCCGGCCTCTCGGAGCAGGCGCTCCACCCCGTCACGGTCCATGGGCAAACCCTATCGAGAGGCCAGGGGCTCGCCGGCCGCCGAGCGGGGCCGGCAGAAAATCGCCATCTCTGCCGCATACAGGTGCGCCGAACCGGGAATGACACGGGCCTCGCCCAGAGTTTGGGATAGAGAGTTCGGATGCTGGACCAGCCCGAATGTTCGCAATGCGGACGTGGCGGGCACCATTCCGGCAGGGTGTTGTAACCTCTACCCACGATATGCAGCAGGGCCAACGTCGTCCCCGCCTGTAGAGCAGTTCGAGACAGACGATGACGACGGGAGGGATTAAATGCCTGCTGCCCACCTCGGGTTCCCCGAGCCTCAGGGCCTCTACCACCCCGCCAACGAGCACGATGCCTGCGGTGTCGCCATGGTCGCCGACGTCGCGGGACGCCGTGGTCACGGCATCGTGGTCAAGGCGCTGACGGCGTTGTGCAACCTTGATCACCGGGGGGCCAAGGGTAGCGAGCCGGACACCGGCGACGGAGCCGGGATCCTGACGCAGATCCCCGATGAGTTCTACCGCGCGACAGTGCCGTTCGCGCTGCCCGCCGCCGGCGCCTACGCGACCGGCATCGCCTTCCTGCCGATCGACGAGGAGGCCAGGCGCATTGCCGTCGGCCTGATCGAGGAGATCGCGGCCGAGGAGGGCCTCACCGTGCTCGGCTGGCGGGAGCTGCCCGTCGACCGTGCCCTTCCCGGGCCGAGCGCCCGGGCCGTCATGCCGCACTTCGCCCAGCTGTTCGTGTCCGGCCGCAGCGGGCCGGAGGGGCTGGAGCTCGACCGGCTCGCGTTCTGCCTGCGCAAGCGGGCCGAGCACGAGGCCGACGTGTACTTCCCTTCGCTGTCGGCCAGGACGATCGTCTACAAGGGCATGCTCACGCCCGACCAGGTCGAGCCGTTCTTCCCCGACCTGAGCGACGAGCGTTACGCGACCGCGATCGCGCTGGTGCACTCGCGGTTCTCCACCAACACGTTCCCCAGCTGGCCGCTGGCCCACCCCTACCGCTACGTCGCCCACAACGGCGAGATCAACACGGTCAAGGGCAACCGCAACTGGATGCGGGCGCGCGAGGCGATGCTGAAGTCCGCCGACATTCCTGGCGATATTTCACGACTTTTCCCCATCTGTGACCCGGATGGCAGCGACACCGCCAGCTTCGACGAGGCCCTTGAGCTGCTGCACATCGGCGGCCGGAGCCTGCCCCACGCCGTGCTCATGATGATCCCCGAGGCGTGGGAGAACCACACCGGGATGGACCCCGCGCGGCGGGCCTTCTACGAGTTCCACTCCACGATGATGGAGGCCTGGGACGGCCCTGCCTCGATCACGTTCACCGACGGCACCCTGGCCGGCGCGGTGCTCGACCGCAACGGCCTGCGCCCCGGCCGCTTCTGGGTGACCGCCGACGGCCTGGTCGTGCTGGCCTCCGAGGCCGGCGTGCTCGACTTCAAGCCCGACGACATCGTCAGGAAGGGCCGCCTGCAGCCGGGCCGCATGTTCCTCATCGACACCGCCCGCGGCAAGATCATTGAGGACGGCGAGATCAAGGCCGAGCTCGCGGCCGAGCTGCCGTACGCCGACTGGCTCCACGCCGGCCTGGTCCGCTTCGAGGAGCTGCCCGCCCGCCAGCGCGAGATCCCGACGCACGAGGCGCTCATCAGACGGCAGCAGACCTTCGGCTACACCGAGGAAGAGCTGCGCGTCATCCTGTCGCCGATGGCCAGGGCCGGTGCCGAGCCGATCGGCTCCATGGGCACAGACACGCCCGTCGCCGTGCTGAGCGAGAAGCCGCGCCTGCTGTACGACTACTTCACGCAGCTGTTCGCGCAGGTCACGAACCCGCCGCTGGACGCCATCCGTGAAGAGCTGGTCACCTCGCTGGCCAGCACGCTCGGGCCCGAGGGCAACCTGCTCGACCCCGGCCCCACCTCGTGCCGCCAGCTCGTGCTGCCGTACCCGGTGCTCGACAACGAAGAGCTCGCCAAGATCATCCACATCAACGACGAGGGTGACCTGCCCGGCTTCCACCCGTACGTCATCAGCGGGCTCTACGACGTGTCCGGCGGCGGCCAGGCGCTGCTGCGGCGCCTGGAGGAGATCAGGACGGAGGCGTCCCAGGCGATCGCCGGGGGCGCGCGCGTCATCGTGCTGTCCGACCGGGGCTCGTCCGAGACGCTGGCGCCGATCCCGGCGCTGCTGCTGACCGGCGCGGTGCACCACCACCTGATCCAGGAGAAGACCCGCACCAAGATCGGGCTGGTCATCGAGACCGGCGAGGCCCGCGAGTGCCACCACATGGCGCTGCTCATCGGCTACGGCGCCGGCGCGGTCAACCCCTACCTCGCCGTCGAGACCGTCGAGGACCTCGTCGACTCGGGCGCGCTCCAGCTCGACAAGCGCAAGGCCGTACGCAACCTGATCAAGGCCTACGGCAAGGGCGTCATCAAGGTCATGTCCAAGATGGGCGTGTCCACGGTGGCCTCCTACACCGGTGCCCAGATCTTCGAGGCGCTCGGCCTGAGCCAGGAGGTCGTCGACTCCTGCTTCACCGGCACCACCTCGCGCCTGGGCGGCGTCGGCTTCGACGTCCTGGCCAAGGAGATCGAGCTGCGGCACCGCCACGCCTACCCGCGCGTGCCGAACGCCCACCGCAAGCTCCAGGTCGGCGGCGAATACCAGTGGCGGCGCGAGGGCGAGCCCCACCTGTTCAACCCCGAGACCGTCTTCAAGCTGCAGCACGCCACCAGGACCCGCCGCTACGAGATCTTCAAGGAGTACACGAACCTCGTCGACTCCCAGGCGGAGCGGCTGATGACCCTGCGCGGCCTGTTCAAGCTGCGCAAGGGCGACCCGATCCCGCTCGACGAGGTCGAGCCCGCCTCGGAGATCGTCAAGCGCTTCTCCACGGGCGCGATGTCGTACGGCTCGATCTCGATGGAGGCGCACGAGACGCTCGCCGTCGCGATGAACCGGCTCGGCGGCAAGTCCAACACCGGCGAGGGCGGCGAGGACCCCGAGCGGCTCTACGACCAGGCGCGCCGCAGCGCCATCAAGCAGGTGGCCTCCGGGCGCTTCGGCGTCACCAGCGAATACCTGGTCAACGCGGCCGACCTGCAGATCAAGATGGCCCAGGGCGCCAAGCCCGGCGAGGGCGGCCAGCTGCCCGGCCACAAGGTCTACCCGTGGATCGCCAAGACCCGGCACTCCACACCCGGCGTCGGCCTCATCTCGCCGCCGCCGCACCACGACATCTACTCGATCGAGGACCTCGCCCAGCTCATCCACGACCTGAAGAACTCCAACCCGGAGTCCAGGGTCCACGTGAAGCTGGTCGCCGAGGTCGGCGTCGGCACGGTCGCCGCGGGCGTGTCGAAGGCGCACGCCGACGTGGTGCTCATCTCCGGGCACGACGGCGGCACCGGCGCCTCGCCGCTGACCTCGCTCAAGCACGCGGGCGCCCCGTGGGAGCTCGGCCTGGCCGAGACCCAGCAGACGCTCCTGCTCAACGACCTGCGCGACCGCATCGTCGTCCAGGTCGACGGCCAGCTCAAGACCGGCCGCGACGTCATCATCGCCGCGCTGCTCGGCGCCGAGGAGTACGGCTTCGCCACCGCGCCCCTCGTCGTCTCCGGCTGCGTGATGATGCGGGTCTGCCACCTCGACACCTGCCCCGTGGGCGTCGCCACGCAGAACCCGGAGCTGCGCAAGCGCTTCACCGGCAAGCCCGAATTCGTGGTCAACTTCTTCGAGTTCATCGCCGAGGAGATCCGCGAATATCTGGCCGAGCTGGGCTTCCGTTCGCTCGACGAGGCCATCGGGCACGTCGAGCTGCTCGACACCACGGCGGCCGAGGACCACTGGAAGGCCGGCGGGCTCGACCTGTCGCCGATCCTGCACCGGCCGGAGCTGCCCGCGGGCACCGCGCTGCGCCGCGTCGTCGAGCAGGACCACGGGCTCCAGCACGCCCTCGACAACACGCTGATCCAGCTCGCCGAGGGCGCGATCGTGAACGGCACCCCCGTGACGCTGGAGCTGCCCATCCGCAACGTCAACCGCACGGTCGGCACCATGCTCGGCTACCAGGTGACCAAGCGACACGGCGGCAAGGGCCTGCCCGACAACACCATCGACATCTCGTTCACCGGTTCGGCGGGCAACTCGTTCGGCGCCTTCGTGCCGCGCGGGATCACGCTGAGGCTGACCGGCGACGCGAACGACTACCTCGGCAAGGGCCTGTCCGGCGGGCGGATCACCGTCCGGCCGCACGAGGCGGCCCCGCTCGACGGCCACATCATCGCCGGCAACGTCGCCCTGTACGGCGCCACGTCCGGGGAGGTGTTCGTCCGCGGCGTCGTCGGCGAGCGCTTCTGCGTGCGCAACTCCGGCGCCACGGCGGTCGTCGAGGGCGTGGGCGACCACGGCTGCGAGTACATGACCGGCGGCAAGGCCGTGGTGCTCGGCCCGACAGGGCGCAACTTCGCGGCCGGCATGTCGGGCGGCATCGCGTACCTGCTGGATCTCAAGCCCGAGCGGGTCAACCGCGAGATGGTCGCCATCGAGGCGCTCACCGAGCAGGACGCCGAGTTCCTCAAGGAGACCGTCGAGAAGCACTTCGCGGAGACCGGCTCGCCGGTCGCCAAGCAGCTGCTCGCCGACTGGGACGTCGCGCTCGGCAGGTTCGGCAAGGTCATGCCGACCGACTACAAGAGGGTGCTGGAGGCCGCCGAGGCCGCCCGCATCGAAGGCAGGGACGTCGACGAGGCCGTCATGGCGGCCGCGGTGCAGTCATGACCCGCCGTGATGAGCCGTGCCGCCATGGCGGGCTGTGCTTGTCAACCACTGTTCAGGGTTAAGGGAGGCGTAACCGAATGGCTGACCCGAAGGGTTTCCTCACGCATGACCGGGAGCTGCCGGCGCGCCGCCCCGTGGACGTCCGCATCAGCGACTGGCGGGAGGTCTACCAGGACTTCCCGCAGGAGAAGCTGACCAAGCAGGCGGCCCGCTGCATGGACTGCGGCATCCCGTTCTGCCACAACGGCTGCCCGCTCGGCAACCTCATCCCCGAGTGGAACGACCTCGTCTTCCGCACCGACTGGCGCGAGGCGATCGAGCGGCTGCACGCCACGAACAACTTCCCGGAGTTCACCGGCAGGCTCTGCCCGGCTCCGTGCGAGGCGGCGTGCGTGCTCGGCATCAACGCCGACCCGGTGGCGATCAAGCGGGTCGAGGTCGAGATCATCGACCGGGCGTTCGCCGAGGGCTGGGTGACCCCCCAGCCCCCGGCCGTCAAGACCGGCAAGAAGGTCGCCGTCGTCGGCTCGGGGCCCGCGGGCCTGGCCGCCGCCCAGCAGCTCACCAGGGCCGGGCACCACGTGGTGGTGTTCGAGCGGGCCGACAGGATCGGCGGGCTGCTGCGCTACGGCATCCCCGAGTTCAAGATGGAGAAGCGGCACATCAACCGCCGCCTCGACCAGATGCGGGCCGAGGGCACCGAGTTCCGCACCGGCGTCAACGTCGGCGTCGACATCACCGCCGCCGAGCTGCGCGAGCAGTTCGACGCCGTGGTGCTGTCGGGCGGCGCCACCCAGTGGCGTGACCTGCCGGTGCCCGGGCGCGAGCTCAATGGCGTCTACCAGGCCATGGAATACCTGCCGCTGTCCAACAAGGTCCAGGAAGGCGACCTCGACCGGTCACCGATCTCGGCCGAGGGCAGGCACGTGGTGGTGATCGGCGGTGGCGACACCGGCGCCGACTGCATCGGCACGGCGATCAGGCAGGGTGCGAAGTCCGTCACCCAGCTCGAGATCATGCCCCAGCCGCCGGCGACCCGGCCGGGCAACCAGCCGTGGCCGACGTACCCCATGCTGTTCAAGATGGAGAGCGCCCACGAGGAGCTCGCCGACGGCGGGGGAGCGCGGGTCTACGCCGTCTCCACCACCGAGTTCGCCGGCGACGCCGACGGCAACGTGCGGGCGCTGCGGCTGGTCGAGGTCGAGGGGCCGCAAAGCGGCTTCAAGCCGATCCCCGGCACCGAGCGGGAGATCCCGGCCGAGCTGGTCACCCTGTCCATGGGCTTCCTCGGCCCGGAGAAGGGCGCCCTGCTGCAGGACCTCGCCGCCGTCGCCGGTGACGGCTTCTACGACGCTCGGGGCAACGTCTCGCGCGACAAGACGTACATGTCCAAGGTGGACGGCGTCTTCGTGGCGGGCGACATGGGGCGCGGGCAGTCGCTCATCGTCTGGGCCATCGCCGAGGGCCGCGCGGCGGCCTCGGGCGTGGACCGGTTCCTGACGGGGGAGACGGCCCTGCCGTACCCGATCCTGCCCACCGCCCGCCCCCTGGTCTGACGGCACGCGCCGGGGCCGCCCACGAGGCGGCCCCGGATCCGTGCGCTCAGCGGGGGGTGAGGGCGCTCTCGGCGCCGGCCGCGCCACGAGGTACGGGAGCCGCGCAGGCGCGGGCCACGGCGTCCAGCACGCGTTGGGAGGCGGGGTCGGCGGCGCGGTAGACGACCAGCCGCTGATCGGGGGAGTGCAACGGGGCGAGCACTTCGTAGTCGACGGTCAGCGGGCCCTGCGTGGCGTGCAGGAGCCGCTTCCGGCCCCTGGCGTTCACCTTGACGTCGCGCAGCGCCCACAGGCGGGCGACCTCCTCGCTGCCGGAGGTGAGGCCGTCGATCAGCTCCGACAGGGCGGTGTCGTCCGGATGGGCCGCCCACGCGGCACGCAGATCGGCGATGCCCTCCCGGATGACGCGTTCCCTGTCGCGGTAGAACGTGCCCAGGCCCGGGTGCAGCACGCACAACCACATGCTGTTGCGCTGCTCGGGCGGCAGCGCGCCGAAGTCCAGCATCAGCCCCGCCATCTCCGGGTTCCAGGCGATGATGTCGAAGCGGTGGTTGAGCAGCATGGCGGGCAGCGGCGACAGGTCGGCCACGAGCCGGGCCAGCGGACCCGCCTCGTCGGCGGCGGGCGCCCTGCGCGCCGTGGGCTGCCGGGCGGGCCGCTGCCCGGCCAGGTCGAACAGGTAGGCCCGCTCGTCCTCGCTCAGCCGCAGCGCGCCGGCCAGCGCCTCCAGCACCTCGGGCGAGGGACGCAGCCCGCGCCCTTGCTCCAGGCGGATCACGTAGTCGACGCTGACCCCGGCCAGCTCGGCGACCTCTTCCCTGCGCAGGCCCGGGGTGCGGCGCGGCGCCCGCCGGGCGGGCAGCGCCATGTCGCCGGGGTGCAGCCGCTCGCGGCGCGTGCGCAGGAAGGCCGCCAGCTCGCGCGTCGGGTTCACGGTGTTCATCTCTTCGATCCTACGATCCGCATGCCTGGGAAGGCCGGTCCCAGGATGAGCCTTCCCTTACCCTGGGCCGCGGGGCGGAGCAGCCTGGAGGCATGACGTATCTTGACACGTACCGCCTGCTGGGCCGCTCCGGCCTGAGGGTCTCGCCGCTGGCGCTGGGGACCATGACGTTCGGGACCGAATGGGGCTGGGGCTCGGACGAGGACGAATCACGCCGGGTCTTCGACACGTACGTGGACCGCGGCGGCAACTTCATCGACACCGCCAGCCAGTACACGGAGGGCACCGCTGAGACTTTGGTCGGCGAGTTCGCGGCCGGGCGGCGCGAGCAGCTCGTGCTGGCCACGAAGTACACCATGGCCAGGCGCGCCGGCGACCCCAACTCGGGCGGCAACCACCGCAAGAGCATGGTGCAGTCGGTCGAGTCGAGCCTGCGCCGCCTGAACACCGACTACATCGATCTGCTGTACCTGCACGCCTGGGACTTCACCACGCCGGTTGAGGAGGTCCTGCGCGCCATGGACGACCTCGTCCGCATGGGCAAGGTCGTCTACGTCGGCATCTCCGACACGCCCGCCTGGCAGATCTCCCGCATGCAGGCCATCGCCGACCTGCGCGGCTGGGCGCCGCTGATCGCCCTGCAGATCGAGTACAGCCTGGCCGAACGGACGGTGGAGCGCGATCTCATCCCCATGGCCAGCGAGATGGGCCTCGGCGTCATCCCGTGGTCGCCGCTGGCCAGCGGCGTGCTGACCGGCAAGTACACCCGGGCCGACCTCGAGCTGGGTGAGGGCAGCGCGGACCCGTCCGGCTCCCGTAAGAACGTCGCGGCGGCCAACGGCTCGCTGACCGAGCGGGCGCTGGGCGTCGCCGAGGTGGTCAAGCAGGTGGCCGCCGAGGTCGGCGCGACGCCGTCACAGGTGGCATTGGCCTGGACGACGCTCGAGCCCGCCGTGACGGCTCCCATCGTGGGGGCGCGTACGGCGGCGCAGCTCGAGGACAACCTGGGCGCCCTCGACGTGCGGTTCACGGAGGAGCAGCTGGTGAGACTGGCCGAGGTCAGCCGGGTGGATCTGGGTTTCCCGCACGAGTTCCTGATGCGTCCCATGACGCGCCAGGTGATGTTCGGCGACGCCGAGATCGAGCTCGCCCGCTGAGCGGCGGCGCCTGCCGGGCTGGGCCGGCGCGCCTTCCGGTGCCCGCCGGTGCGGCGGGCACCGTCACGTGCCGCGCAGCGGGCTGGGGGTATTGACCCACCTTCGCCACCCATCAACCGAAATTTCACTACTAAGGCGCATCGCTGATTGACTGTCGGGAAGATGCAGCTTCACGGCCAGTCAGCGGATGGGGGAACTATGCGGCGAGTCGCCTCTGGAACGATGGCGCTCGCCGCCGCACTCGCCCTCGCCGGCTGCGCACAGCCGGCCACGGCCCCCCGGAAACCGGCCGGGCCCCAGAGCGACTATCTCGTCTTCTACGCGGCGGGACGGCACACCCAGGCCGTGAACGCCGTCGAACGGGCCGGCGGCACCACGGTCGGAGAGGACTCCAGGCTCGGCTACCTCCTGGCCAGGGGCGCGGGCGGCGGCTTCGCCGAGGGCGTGGGCGCCGACCAGGCCATCGTGGGCGTGTCCGCCGACCGGCGCATCGGTTTCGCCACGGCTCACCAGGGCACTCATCAGGCGGCTCTGCGCCGGCGGCCCGCGGCCTTCCCCGACGCGTCGTCGTTCACGAAGAGCACGGCGGAGCCGCTCGCCGGCCGCCAGTGGAACATGCGCATGATCGGCGCGGAGCGCGCGAACACCAAGGCCCCCGGCACCAAGAAGGTCCTGGTCGGCGTCATCGACACCGGCGTCGACGGCAAGCACCCCGACATCGCCCCCAACTTCAACCGCGAGCTGAGCCGCAACTTCGTCACCGACCGGCCCAAGGACGAGCGCGGCGAGACGCTCGACGGCCCCTGCGAGGCCGAGGGCTGCAAGGACCCCGCCGACGTGGACGACGACGGCCACGGCACCCACGTCGCCAGCACGATCGCCTCCCCGATCAACGGCATCGGCATCGCGGGCGTGGCGCCCGGCGTGCAGATCGTGAACCTCAGGGCCGGCCAGGACTCCGGGTTCTTCTTCCTCAAACCCAGCCTCGACGCGCTCGCCCACGCGGCCGACATCGGCGTGGACGTCGTGAACATGAGCTACTACGTCGACCCCTGGCTGTTCAACTGCAAGGCCAACGCGGCCGACACCAAGAAGCAGCAGCTGGAGCAGCAGGCCGTCATCACCGGCATGCAGCGGGCCCTGGACTACGCCAGGAGTAGGGGCGTCACGCTCATCTCCGCCCTCGGCAACGGCGGCACCGACCTCGGCCATCCCAAGGTCGACGACCAGAGCCCCGGCTACCCGAAGGGCGACGAGAAGGAACGCAAGATCGACAACTCCTGCGTCAACGTGCCCGCGGAGTCCGGCGGCGTCGTCTCCGTCTCCGCGGTCGGTCCGTCGGGACGCAAGGCGATCTACAGCGACTACGGCGTCGAGCAGACCGACCTGGCCGCGCCCGGGGGCGACATCCTCGACGGTCAGGGCGCCAAGGCCGACCGGGGGATCCTGGCCGCCGCACCCGAGCACGTGCTGCGCGCGTCCGGGCGCATCGACGCCAGGGGCAACCCCAAGGGTGCGGACGTGGTCAAGGACTGCAAGGACGGCCGCTGCTCGTACTACCAGTATCTGGAGGGCACCTCCATGGCCTCGCCGCACGCCACCGGGGTCGCGGCGATCCTGATCAGCCGCTTCGGCAAGCCCGGCAAGGGCGGGGTCCACCTGGATCCGGCCACCACCGAGCGGCTGCTCCACAAGACCGCGACCCAGAAGGCGTGCCCGACGCCCCGCCGCTACGTCTACAAGATCTACAACAAGACCGAGACACACGAGTGCGAGGGCGACAGAGCGGACAACGGCTTCTACGGCCACGGCATCGTGGACGCCTGGAAGGCCGCCACCACCGAACAATGACAGCGTGATGCGCCCGGAGAACTACCCGCTACCGTGACGGCGTGGTTCGCCCAGAGCAGTACCTGAAGCCGTGACCCGCCCGGAGCAGTACTCGAACTTGGCCCGTCTGGGGGGCGCCGTTCTCGTTCTGTTCCCCTTCTGCGGGTACGTTCTCCGTCGTCAGTGACTGTTAAGTGGTCTGTACCAATTAAGGTAGGACTCGTGACTCGTCGCGCGAAAATCGTCTGCACCCTCGGCCCCGCCACTTCGTCCAAAGAACGCCTGCACGAGCTGATCGCCGCCGGCATGGACGTGGCACGGTTCAACCTCAGTCATGGCAACCATGACCTGCACAGAGAGGTCTACGACCGGGTCCGGGAGGTGGCGGCCGACCTCGGCCGCGGTGTAGGCGTGCTCGCCGACCTGCAGGGCCCCAAGATCCGAGTCGGCACGTTCGAAGAGGGCCCGGTCAGGCTGGGCTTCGGCGACGTCTTCACCATCACCACCGAAGACGTGCCGGGCGACCGCGAGCAGGTCTCCACCACCTACAAGGGGCTGCCCAACGACGTCCGCCCCGGCGACACGATCCTCGTCGACGACGGCCGCCTCGTGCTCGAGGCCACCCGCGTCGACGGCGACCGCATCGCCACCCGCGTCGTCATCGGCGGCATGATCTCCGACAACAAGGGCCTCAACCTGCCCGGCGTCAACGTCAGCGCCCCCGCGCTGACCGACAAGGACGAAGCCGACCTGCGCTGGGCGCTGCGCACCGGGTGCGACATGATCGCCCTGTCGTTCGTCCGCCGCCCGTCCGACGCCGACGTCGTGCGCAACATCATGGAGCAGGAGGCCGTGCGCCTCCCGCTGCTCGCCAAGATCGAGAAGCCGCAGGCCGTCGACCGCCTCCCCGACATCGTCGAGGCCTTCGACGGCATCATGGTGGCCCGCGGCGACCTCGGCGTCGAGCTTCCGCTCGAGCAGGTGCCGATCGTGCAGCGGCGCATCATCGAGCTGTGCCGCGAGAAGGCCCGCCCGGTCATCGTCGCCACCCAGATGCTCGACTCCATGATGAGCTCCCCGCGCCCCACCCGCGCCGAGGCCTCCGACGTGGCCTACGCGGTCATGGACGGCGCCGACGCGGTCATGCTGTCCGGCGAGACCTCCGTCGGCAACTACCCGATCGAGGCCGTCTCCACGATGGACCGCATCGCCTGCGCCGCGGAGAAGCACTCCCTGCACGCCACCCACACGCTGGAGCGCATGCCGGAGACGACCGGAGGCGCCATCGCCAGGGCCGCGGCCGAGGTCGGCGCGATCGTCGGGGCCAAGGCGCTGGTGGCGTTCACGATGTCGGGCGAGACGGCGCGGCGGCTGGCCCGCTACCGCTCGCCGATCCCGCTGCTGGCCTTCACGTCGGCGCCCCACGTGCGGGGGCAGCTCTCGCTGACGTGGGGGGTGGAGACGTTCCACGTGCCGTTCGTCCACCACACCGACGACATGGTGCGGCAGGTCGAGGCCTCGCTGCTGTCGTCGGGGCGGCTGGAGAAGGGCGACAAGGTCGTCATCGTGGCCGGCTCACCTCCCGGCACCCCGGGCTCCACCAACGCCCTGCGCGTCCACACCATCGGATCCGCCGTGTCCCACGCGCACTGACGCCTCTTCTCCGGCTGGTCGGGCTTTCCCTTCTTCCTTTACGGCTTCGCGTGGTTCAGCCACCCGCCGCAGGTGGCTGAAGCCGTAAAGGAAGAGAAAGCCGAACCAGCCGGAAAGGAGATGGGTCGGTCAGTTGGCGTGGAGGGCGGCGTTGAGCTCGATGGTGCCGCCCTCGCGCGGCACCGCCTCCACCGCGCCCGACTGCGAGTTGCGCCGGAGCAGGATGCCGTTCGCTCCCGACAGTTCGGCGGCCTTGACCACCCGGCCGCCGGGCAGGGCGACCTTCGTGCCCGCCGTGACGTAGAGTCCGGCCTCCACCACGCAGTCGTCGCCCAGCGAGATGCCGATGCCGGCGTTCGCGCCCAGCAGGCAGCGCTGGCCGATCGAGATGACCTGCTTGCCGCCGCCCGACAGCGTCCCCATGATCGACGCGCCGCCGCCCACGTCGGAGCCGTCGCCGACCACCACGCCGGCCGAGACCCGGCCCTCGATCATCGAGGCGCCCAGCGTGCCGGCGTTGAAGTTGACGAAGCCCTCGTGCATGACGGTGGTGCCGCTCGCCAGGTGCGCGCCCAGGCGCACCCGGTCGGCGTCGGCGATCCGCACGCCGGACGGCATCACGTAGTCGACCATCCGGGGGAACTTGTCGACGCCGTACACCGTCACCGCGCCCCTGGCCCGTAGCCGCAGGCGGGTCCGCTCGAAGCCCGGCACCGGGCACGGGCCCGCGTCGGTCCACACCACGTTGGCCAGCAGGCCGAAGACGCCGTCGAGGTTGACGCCGTGCGGCCTGACGAGGCGCGCGGAGATGAGGTGCAGTCGCAGGTAGACGTCGTGCGCGTCGACGGGGGCCTCGGAGAGCTTGGCGATGCCGGTGCGCACCGCGACCACCTCAACGCCGCGCGCCTCGTCGGGCCCGGTCAGCCCGGCCAATTCGCCGGCCTCGGCGGCGGTGAGCCGCTCGGTGCCCGAGACGGGCGCGTCGCCCAGCTCGGGTGCGGGGAACCAGGTGTCGAGCACGGTGCCGTCGGAGGCGATGGTCGCGAGGCCGGCGCCGAACGCGCCGGTCGAGGTGGGATCGATAGCAGTCACGGGGCCAAAAATACCGTTTCCGCTCAGCCCAGGGCGCCGAGGTCGGCGGAGAGCCAGTGTTCTGGCCGCATCCTGAACGTGACGAGCGCGTGCAGGTCGGAGCCCTGCACGTAACCCGACACGGCGTCGGGCGGCAGGTAACGCGCCGAGATGCGTGTCAGGTCCTCCAGCGTCGTCGGATCGGAGCGCACCAGCGGCCCTTCCACCGACACGTACCGGTAGGTCGGGCTGACCCGCTGCACCAGCATCGAGAACCTGCCCGCCTTCGCGATCAGCCGGGCCTTGACCGAGTCGCCGTCGGTCAGGAACCGGATCTCGCCGCCGGGGCGGTAGTCGTACCAGACGGGTACGTTCAGCGGACCCCGCCCTTCACCGGTCTCCACGGCGAGGCTCGCGATGTGCGGCTCCGCCAGGAACGCCTCCCGCGCCGCCACGTCCAACGGCATGCCCCCACCCCCGTCTTCATCGATCTTGAGACGGTCATTCCCGGTGGGAGCGGTCCCGAAAAGCCACTCGCCGTCCCTTTCCGCGCCGGTCGTCCGCCCGGCGGAGGACCCTCCTTGCAAGGTAAGGCTAACCTAATCTAGCATCGTGCCGCAGAGGGAGGCGATGCCTCGGTGGAGACACTGCTGAGCAGACTCAACGGCACCTACGACATCTTGGGAATCGGCTTCGGCCCATCGAACCTCGCGCTGGCGATCGCCTTGCGGGAGCACAACGCCCGGGTCCCGGCACCCGAACGGCTTCACATGCGATTCCTGGAGAAGCAGCCCGGCTTCGGCTGGCACAAGGGGATGCTTCTCGACGACGCGACCATGCAGGTGTCATTCCTGAAAGACCTGGTCACCCTGCGCGACCCCGCCAGCGACTTCAGCTTTCTGTGCTTCCTGAAGGACAGCGGCAGGTTGGTGGACTTCCTCAACCACAAGACGCTCTTCCCGCTGCGGATCGAGTTCCACGCCTATTTCGAGTGGGCGGCCGAGCGGGTGCGCGACCTGGTCGCGTACGCCGAGGAGGTCGTGGCCGTCGAGCCGGTGATCGCGGAGGGCGGCGGCATCCCCGCGTTCGACGTGATCAGCACGGACCCGGAGCGTCCCGGGCACACCACCGTACGGCGGGCCCGTAACCTCTGCGTCGCCACCGGGCTGGAGCCGCACCTGCCGCCGGGAACGGTCGTCTCCGACAGGGTGTGGCACAACAGCGAGCTGCTGCCCCGGGTGGCCGCCCTCAAGGAGGCCGGGGTCCCGGTGCGGCGGGCCCTGGTGCTGGGGGCCGGCCAGAGCGCGGCCGAGACGACCGACTACCTGCATCGCACGTTCCCCGACGCGGAAGTCTGCGCCGTCATCGCCAAATATGGCTACACCCCCGCCGATGACAGCCCTTTCGCCAACCAGATCTTCGATCCCGGGGCCGTAGACACGTTCTTCGGCGCTCCGTCAGCCGTCAAGCAGTCCCTGCTCGACTACCACCGCGGCACCAACTACTCCGTGGTGGACATGGACCTCATCGAGTCCCTCTACCGGACCATGTACCGGGAGAAGGTCCAGGGCGGCGAGCGGCTGCGCGTCCTGCGCGCCTCGCGCATCCGCGAGGTGGACGAACGCGACGACCGGCTCGACGTCGCGGTGGAGTATCTGCCCACCGGCGAGCACGAGGTGCTCGAAGCGGACCTCCTCGTCCACGCCACGGGCTACCGGCCCCAGGACATCGGCACCGTCCTCGGCCAGGCCGCCAAGTTATGCCTGCGCGACGACGAGGACCGGCTCAGGATAGTCCGCGACTACCGCGTCGAGACGCCCGCGCACGTGTCGGCGGGCATCTACCTGCAAGGAGCGGGTGAACACACCCACGGCCTCACCTCCACACTCCTGTCCGCCACCGCCGTCCGGGCCGGCGAGATCCGCGACTCGCTGCTGGCCGGCCACACGCCGCGGGCCAGGGCGGCGACATAGTGATCCTCTCCGATCGCCGGCCGGCCGCACCGACGGACCGGCCGGCGGGCGTCGCCGCGGGCAACGCCGGCCGGAGCGGCTGGCTGCTCGTGCTCGTGGCGGCGCTGGTCGCCACGTGCGTCCTGAGCATCGCCGTCGGCACCAGGAACATCGGCCTCGCCACGGTCTGGGACGCGTTCGCCCACGTCGCCGACAGCGACGACCACGCGATCGTGCGCGAGCTGCGGGTCCCGAGGACCGTGCTGGGGCTGCTGGCGGGGGCCGCGCTCGGCGTCTCGGGAGCGGTCATCCAGGCGGTGACGCGCAACCCGCTGGCGGACACGCAGATCCTCGGGATGAACGCGGGAGCGGCGCTCTTCGTCGTGTTCGCGATCGGGGTCCTGGGCCTCACGTCCATCTGGTCGTACGTGTGGTTCGCGTTCGCCGGGGTGGCCTTCGCCACCGTCCTCGTCTACACGCTCGGCTCGATCGGGCGCGGAGAAGCGACACCGCTCCGGCTGACGCTCGCGGGCGTGGCGCTCGGCGCCGTCATGGAGGGCGTCTCGGCCGCGATCCGGCTGCTGAAGCCGCGGGCCTTCGACTACCTGCGCTTCTGGGACGTCGGCACGCTCGGCGGCCGGCCGCTGCCCATCGCCGAAGCGGTCGCGCCGTTCATCCTGGCCGGCCTGGTCCTGGCGTTCGCCGCCGCCCGCTCGCTCAACGCCGTCGCGCTGGGCGACGACCTCGCCCGCTCGCTGGGCGCCGGCGTCACCCGGACACGCGTGCTGTCGGTGGTCTCGGTGGCGCTCCTGACGGGCGCGGCGACCGCGGCGGTGGGCCCGATCGGGTTCATCGGGCTGATGGTGCCGCACGCCGTCCGCCGGATCGTCGGGCCCGACCAGCGGTGGATCCTCGCGTACACGGTGATCTGCGCCCCGATCCTGCTGCTCGGCGCCGACGTCGCCGGACGGGTGCTGATCCGCCCCGCCGAACTGCAGGCCGGGATCGTCACCGCGTTCCTGGGAGCCCCGGTGCTGATATGGCTGATCCGCCGGCGGGCGGTGACGAGCCCGTGAGCGGGGTGGACTTCGGCCACCGCGTCGTCATCCTGCGCCGGTCCCGCGCATCCGTCAGGTTCGGCGCGCGCACGGCGCTCGTCTGCGCCGTGCTCGGCCTCGCGGCCGCGGCGATGGCCGTGCTCGGGCTGGGCACCGGCGAGTTCGAGGTGCCGCCAGGCGAGGTGATCCAGGCGCTGGCCGGGCAGGGGTCGGGCGCGACGCGCCTGGTGGTCGTGGAATGGCGGCTGCCGCGCGTGCTGCTGGCCCTGCTCATCGGCGCGGCGCTCGGGCTGAGCGGCGCCGTCTTCCAGTCGCTGCTGCGCAACCCGCTCGGCAGCCCCGACGTGATCGGGTTCAACACCGGCGCCTACACCGGGGTGCTGGTCACGATGGTGCTGGTCGGCCGCGGCTACTACGAGACCGCGGCGGGCGCCCTGATCGGCGGGCTCGCGGCCGCCCTCGTGGTCTACCTGCTGGCGTACAAGCAGGGCGTGCAGGGGTTCCGGCTGATCATCGTGGGGATCGCGATCAGCGCGGTCCTCGCCTCCGTGAACCAGTGGTTCGTCATCAAGGTCGACCTGCGCCTGGCCGTCGCCGCGGCGATCTGGGGACAGGGCAGCCTGAACACGGTGAAGTGGGAGCACGTCCCGCCCGTGGCCGCCGCGGTTGTGCTGCTCGCCGGATGCCTGCTGGCCCTCGGGCCGCGCCTGTCGCTGCTGGCGATGGGCGAGGAGGCCGCCGCCGCGCTCGGCGTGCGCACGGAACGGGCCCGGCTGCTCTATCTCGTCGTCGGCGTGGCGCTGACCGCCGTGGCCACCGCCGCCGCGGGCCCGGTGGCGTTCGTCGCGCTCGCGGCCCCCCAGCTGGCCCGCCTGCTCACGCGTACGGCCGGCATAGCCCTGGCGCCCTCGGCGGCCATGGGCGCGCTGCTGCTGACCGCGAGCGACTGGCTCGGCCAGCGCGCGTTCGCCCCCACCCAGCTTCCCGTGGGCGTGGTGACGGTGTCGCTCGGCGGGCTCTACTTCGCCTGGCTGCTGACCAGGCCGATGCGGAAGGCGAGCTCATGAGACTGAGCGCCAGGGACCTCACTCTCGGCTACGACCACCGGCCGATCAGCGAGCACCTCAGCGTCGACATTCCCGACGGCGCGCTCACCGTGATCGTCGGCCCTAACGCGTGCGGCAAGTCCACCCTGCTCAGAGCGCTGTCGCGGCTGCTCAAGCCGTCCGCGGGACAGGTCGTGCTGGACGGCAGGGACATCCACTCCCACCCGGCCAAGGAGGTCGCCAGGCGGCTCGGCCTGCTGCCGCAGTCGTCGATCGCGCCCGACGGCATCACCGTGGCCGACCTGGTGGCACGGGGGCGCCACCCGCACCAGAAACTGATCAGGCAGTGGTCGGCCCAGGACGAGGCGGCCGTGGCGGGCGCGATGGCGGCCACCGGCGTCACCGACCTGTCCGGGCGGCTCGTCGACACGCTCTCCGGCGGGCAGCGCCAGCGGGTCTGGGTGGCGATGGTGCTCGCCCAGGAGACGTCGATCGTGCTGCTCGACGAGCCGACCACGTTCCTCGACATCGCCCACCAGATCGAGCTGCTCGAACTCTGCCTCCGCCTGAACCGGGAGCAGCGCAACACCATGGTGGCGGTCCTGCACGACCTCAACCAGGCCTGCCGGTACGCCGACCACATCATCGCGATGAAGGCGGGCGCCGTCGTGGCGCAGGGCGACCCCCGGAAGATCGTCACCGCCGAGCTGATCGAGGACGTGTTCGGCCTGCCCTGCCGCATCATCGACGACCCGGAGACCCACACCCCGCTGGTCATCCCCCGATCCCACCACGCAGTCAGGAGACACGATGTCGAACAATCCCTTCGACGATGAGAACGGCACCTTCTACGTGCTGGTGAACGACGAGGAGCAGCACTCCCTGTGGCCCACGTTCAAGGAGGTGCCTCGGGGCTGGCGGGTGGTCTTCGGCGAAGGCGGCCAGAGCAAGCGCCAGGAGTGCGTGGACTACGTCGAGGAGCACTGGACGGACCTGCGGCCCAAGAGCCTGCGCGAGAGCATGGCCGCCGAGCAGTGACGCGGCCCATGACCGGCCGGCGGGTCCTGTGGCGCGCGGTGACGCGCAACCGGTGGCAGCTGGGCACGGGAACCGGCCTGATCAGCCTGCACCAGGTGTGCGAGTCGCTGGTGCCGATCCTCATCGGCGTGATCGTCGACCAGGCCATCGGCCCGGGGGACGGCGGCGCCCTGGTGCTCTGGGTGGCGGTCCTGGCCGGCCTGTTCACCGCGCTGAGCATGGCCTACCGCTTCGGCGCCCGCCGGCTGATGACCGCCATCGCGGACGAGGCGCACCTGCTGCGCGTCGAAGTGGCCTCCAAGATTATCAATCCGCGCGGGGTCAGGACCGGCCGCCGTGCCGGTGACCTGCTCACCGTGGCCACGACCGACACCGACAACACGTCCTACCTGCTGGACTACGTGCCGCGCGTCGCGGGGGCGGTGACGGCGACCGCGGTGAGCGCCGTCGCGCTGCTGGTGATCGACGTGCAGCTCGGGCTGGCCGTGCTGGTCGGAACCCCCGTGGTGGTCCTCGGACTGCAGGCCGCCACCCCGCTCATCACCAAGCGGGTCACCGAGCAGCAGGACCTCGCCGGCGAGGCCACCTCGCTGGCGGCCGACCTGGTCAGCGGGGTGCGCCCGCTGCGCGGCATCGGCGCGGAGCACGCGGCGGCCGGCCGCTACGACGAGGTCAGCAGGCGGTCCCTGCGGGCCGCGTTACGCGCGGCGCGCACCCAGGGCGCGTACCTGTCCGCCTCCACGGCCGGCGGCGCGCTCCTGGCCGGCGGCATCGCGATCCTGGCCGGGTGGTTCGCGCTCAACGGGAGGATCACCGCCGGCGAGCTCATCACCGTCATCGGCCTCGCGCAGTTCCTGATGGAGCCCATCGGCACGCTCGCCGTCGTGCCCGGCTGGGTCGCCGAGGCCAGGGCGTCCGCCGACCGTGTCGCCACCGTCCTCGACGCGCCCGCGCTGCTGCCGGAAGGCACGGAGACGCTCGACGCCGGCTCGCCCGACCTCGAACTGCGGGCGCTCAGGTACGGCCCGCTGGACGGGGTCGACCTGCACGTGCGCCCCGGCGAGTTCGTCGGCGTGGTGCCCCACCGCTCCGCCGACGGGGAGGCACTGGTCAAGATTCTGTCCGGCCGGGTGGCGCCCGACGAGTACGAAGGCGGCGTCCTCGTCGGAGGCACGCACCTGGCGCGCCTCGACCCGGCGCAGGCCCGCCGGGCGATGCTCGTGGAACCGCACCTCACGGACCTGTTCACCGGGACGATCGAGGAGAACGTGACCGCCGGCGGGCCGCTGGACGAGGCCACCCTGGCCGCCTCGGCGGCCGACCAGGTCGTCTCCGCCCACCCCGACGGCCTCGGCCACGTCGTCGCGGAGCGGGGCGCCAGCCTCTCGGGCGGGCAGCGGCAACGGCTGGCGCTGGCCCGCGCGCTCACGGCCCGCCCCGCGATCCTCGTGATGCACGACCCCACCACCGCCGTGGACGCGGTGACCGAGCACGAGATCGCCCGCGGGCTGCGCGCCCTGCGCCATCCCGGCTCCGGGCGGCTCACCACCGTGGTGGTGACGAGCAGCCCGGCCCTGCTCGCCATGACGGATCGGGTCGTGGTCCTCGACGGCGGCCGGATCGCCGCCGAGGGCACCCACGCCGAACTGGCCGTCACCGACGACGACTACAACCGGGCGGTGCTGCGATGACCGGACCAGACAGGCTGCCCGTCGCCGACGCCCGCAGGACCTGGGCGTGGCTGCGGCTCGAACTCCGTGCGCGATGGATCGGCGGCACGCTCGCCGCGCTGGTGGGCGTCGTGGGCGCCGCCGCGTCGGTGGTGCCCGCGTACGCCCTGGGCACCCTCGTCGACCGCGTCAGGGAGAACGCGCCGGTCTCGGCGATCATCCCCATCGCGGTCGTCATCGTGGCCGCGGCCGTCGTCGGCGGGGCGGCCACCGGCGCCGCCACGTACCTGATCGGCCGGGTGTGCGGGCACATGCTCGCTGACCTGCGGGAACGTACGGTGGCCAGGGCGCTCACCCTGCCCGTCACCACGCTGGAACGGGCCGGCAAGGGAGATCTGCTGTCACGGGTCAGCACCGACGCCGCCTCGATCGGCAAGGCCGCCACCAGCGTCGTCCCCACGATGATCTCCGCTTTCCTGCTGGGCGTGCTGAGCATCGCGGCGATGGCCGGAATGGACTGGCGGCTCGGGCTCGCCGGCGCGGTCGCCGTCCCGCTCTACGTCGCTGCGCTGCGGTGGTACCTGCCGCGCGCCGCGCCGAAGTACGCCGCCGAGCGGCGCGCCGTGGCCGGCAACTCGCAACTGCTGGTGGAGAACATGCAAGGTGCCCGCACCGTGCACGCCTACCGGCTGGAGCAGCGCCGGTTGCGCGACATCGGCGACGCCTCGCACCAGGTGCACGACATCTCCGTGTCGGTCTTCACGCTGTTCACCCGTTTCGTCGGCCGGGTCAACCGGGCGGAGTTCTTCGGCCTGGCCGCGATCCTCGTGGTCGGCTTCCTCCTCGTCCGGTCGGGCGCCGCCACCGTCGGCCAGAGCGCCGCGGCGGCCGTGCTGTTCCACCGCCTGTTCAACCCGATCGGCATGCTGCTGTTCACGTTCGACGAGTTGCAGGCGGCGGCGGCGAGCCTGGCCAGGCTGGTCGGCGTGGTGGACCTCGCGCCGGACCCGGGCGACGGCCCGGACCGTCCCGGTGGCGGCTTGGCGGCTCGCGGCGACGGCCCGGGCCGTCCCGGTGGCGGCTTGGCGGCTCGCGGCGGCGACCCGGACCGTCCCGGTGGCGACCTGGACCGTTCTGGCGACGGCGCGAGCGGGCCGGGCGGAGCCGGGCTGGAGCTGTCCGGCGTGCGCTTCGGCTACGACGGCGGGCCGGAGGTGCTGCACGGCGTCTCCATCAGCCTGCCCGCCGGCGCCCGCGTCGCGCTGGTCGGATCGACGGGCGCGGGCAAGTCCACGCTGGCGGCGATCGCCGCGGGCATCCTGCGCCCCGGCGGCGGCACCGTGTCCGTCGGCGGCGTGGCACTGCCGCCCGACCGGCTGCGCGCGCACGTCGCGATCATCACCCAGGAGGTGCACGTCTTCGCCGGCCCTCTCGTCGAGGACCTGCGCCTGGCCAGGCAGGGGGCGTCGCCGGGCGAGATCGCCTCCGCGCTGTCCGCCGTCGGAGCGCTGGACTGGGCGACGGCCCTGCCCGACGGCCTGGACACGGTGGTCGGCGAGGGCGGCCACGAGTTGACCACGGCACAGGCCCAGCAACTCGCCCTCGCCCGCCTGATCCTCGTCGACCCGGCGATCGCCATCCTCGACGAGGCCACCGCGGAGGCGGGCAGCCTCGGCGCGCGCACCTTGGAGGAGTCCGCCGCCGCGGCGACCCGGGGACGCACCACCCTGATCGTCGCCCACCGGCTGACCCAGGCAGCCGCCGCCGACCGGGTCGTCGTCCTGGAGCACGGCCGGATCGTGGAGCAGGGCCGGCATCAGGAGCTGGTCGCCGCGGGCGGCCGGTACGCGCAACTCTGGCGTGCCTGGGAGGCGCGCACCCCCACGTCGTCATCACGTTAGGCAGCCATGGAAGCGAACTCTCCCGCCAGGATCACCACGATCGCGGACCTGTTCATCGACCAGGTGCGCCGGACCCCGAACGCGCCGGCCGTCGTCGCGCCCGGCGTGCGGCTGACGTACGCGGAACTCGGCGCCCACGTCTTCCAGCTGGCGCAGCACCTGCACAAAGAGGGTCTGCGCCCCGAGGAGGTCGTCGCCGTCTCGACTCCGCGCTCCGCGGAGATGGTCGTCTCCGTACTGGCAATCATGGTGGCGGGCGGCGCGTTCGTCCCCGTCGACCCGGCCTGGCCGCGGGCACGCCGCCGCCAGGTCGGCGCCGAGGCGGGTGCGGTCCGCACGCTGGGCGTGCGGGAAGTGGACCTGGGCTCCTGGCGGTACGCCCACGAGCCCGCCGAGCCGCCGCCCGTCTCCGTCCAGGGCGGCCGGCTGGCCTACGTGATGTTCACCTCCGGCTCGACCGGCACGCCCAAGGGCGCCATGATCCGCCACGAGGCGATCAGCCACCGCCTGCTCTGGCAGGTGGAGGAGATCCTCGGCTTCGGTCCCGGCGACGCGTCCCTGTTCAAGGCGCCGCTGTCGTTCGACATCTCCGTCAACGAGATCCTGCTGCCGCTCGTCTCCGGCGGCTACGTGGTGATCGCGGAGCCCGGCGGCGAACGCGACCCGCAGTACCTGCTGGACCTCATCGCCCGCGAGGGCGTGACCTTCGTCTATCTCGTGTCGTCGATGCTCGACGTCCTGCTGGAGATGGCCCGCGGGAGCTCGCTGCTGTCGGGGCTGAAGCACGTCTGGTGCGGCGGGGAGGTGCTCACCCCGGAGCTGTTCGACCGCTTCCGCGGCCAGCTCTCGACGACCCTCTACCACGGGTACGGCCCGGCCGAGGCCACCATCGGCGTCTCGCACGTCATCTACCGCGACACCGCCGAGCGCATCGCGACCTCCATCGGCCGCCCCAACCCGCACACGCGGCTGTACGTCCTCGACGAACGCCTGGAACAGGTGCCCACGGGCACGGTGGGCGAGCTGTACGCCGCCGGGTTCCTGCTCGGCCGCGGCTACATCAACGCTCCCGCGCTCACCGGCGGCCGGTTCGTCGCCGACCCGTTCGCCGCGGACGGCTCCCGGATGTACCGGACCGGCGACCTCGCCAGATGGGCCCCCGACGGCTCGCTGGAGTTCGTCGGCCGCGCCGACCACCAGGTGAAGATCCGCGGCATGCGGCTGGAGCTGGAGGAGGTCGAGGCCGCGCTCGCCGCCCACCCGAAAGTGCGGCAGGCCGCCGTCGCGGTGAGCGAGAACGGGCGGCGGCTCGTCGGGTACGCGAGGTCGAACGACGCCGTCCCGGCCGCGGAGCTGCGTGACTGGTGCGCCGGACGCCTGCCGGCGTACATGGTGCCGGACGCGTACGTCGTCCTCGACCGCTTCCCCGTCACCGCCAACGGGAAGGTGGACCGGCAGGCGCTGCCCCGGCCGGCCGACCCGGCGGCGGCCCGCACGCGGGCGCCCCGCACCGAGCCCGAGCGCGTCCTGTGCGAGGTCTTCGCGCAGGTCCTGGGTGTGGCCGAGGTCGGGGCCGAGGACGACTTCTTCGCCCTGGGCGGCGACAGCATCGTCGCGATCGGCGTGGTCAGGCAGGCACGGCGTGCCGGGCTCGTGGTACGCCCGCGCGACCTGTTCGCCCACCCCACCCCGGCCGCGCTGGCGGCCACGGTCACCGACGTCAGCGCCGCGGCGCCCTCCGCCGTGCTGCCCGCCGTGAGCGGGATCGGGGAGGTGCCGCCGACGCCGATCACCGAGTGGCTCCAGGACATCGGGCCGTCGATGGACGGCTTCTTCCAGTCGATGACCGTACGCACGCCCGCCGGGCTGACCGGCGACCAGCTGGAGCGCATGATCGACGCGGTGCTCGCCGCCCACGACCTGCTGCGGGCGCGGACGACCGGCACCGGCCGCTGGACGCTCACGGTACAGCCGCCGGGGCAGCAGCCCGGGGCCGCCGAGGTGATCACCCGCGTCGAGACCGCGGCCGACCTGGAACGGCAGGTCGCCGCCGCCCCCGGACGGCTCGACCCGGCCGGCGGGCGCATGCTCGACCTCGTCTGGCTCGACGCCGGAGCGCACGCCCAGGGGCGGCTCGCGATCGTGGTCCACCACGTGGTCGTGGACGGCGTGTCGCTGCGCATCCTCCTGGAGGACCTCGCCCAGGCCTGGCAGGCGGCACGGGCGGGCCGACCCGTCGAACTGCCCCAGGCGCCCACCTCGTTCCGGCAGTGGGCGACCCGGCTGCGGGAGTGCGACTTCAGCGCCGGCGAGGACCACTGGCGGCGTACCGCGGCGGCGCCCGACCCGATGATCGGCGAGCGGCCGCTCGATCCCCGCCGCGACGTGGTCGCCACGGAGCAGTCGCTCACGGTCGAGATCCCCACCGCGATCGCCGGCCGCCTGCTCGGCCCGGTCCCCGCCGCCGTGCACGGCGGGGTGAACGACGTGCTGGTCGCCGCCGCGGCGCGCGCCGTGGGCCGCTGGCGCGGCGGCGGCTCGGCGGTGCTGCTGGAGCTGGAGGGGCACGGGCGGGAGGAGGAGGCCGTCGGCGACGCCGACCTCTCGCGTACCTTCGGCTGGTTCACCACCCTGTTCCCCGCCGTGATCGACCCCGGCTCCGGGACGCCGGGCGAGGCGGTCAAGGCCGTCAAGGAACAGCTCCGCCGGGTACCGCAACGCGGGCTCGGCTACGGGGTGCTGCGCTACCTGGGGGAGGGGCCCCGCCCTGACCTGGCCGCCACGCCGCAGGTGCTCGTCCACTACCTCGGACGCTTCGACGGCGCCCCCGCCGACGCCCCAACCTCCGACCGGGCTTCCGACCGGGCTTCCGACCGGGCTTCCGACCGGGCTTCCGACCGGGCCTCCGCCCGCGCCTCCGATGGGGCCGACGACGGGGCCGACGACGGGGTCGGTGACCGGGCCGGGGACTGGGCGCCCGTCGGCGGGGGTGAGATCGTGGTCGAGCGGCGCGATCCGCGCATGCCGCTGCCACGCGTGCTGGAGATCAACTCCGTCGCCGTCGACACGGCCCGCGGACCGGTCCTGACGACCACGTTCAGCTGGCCGGCGGGCGTGCTCGACGCCGGCCGCGTACGGGAACTGGCCGCGCTGTGGACGCAGACCCTCACCGACATGGCCACCAGCGCCACGGTCACCGGGCACACCCCGTCCGACTTCCCGCTCGTCCAGCTGGAACAGGCCGACGTGACGGCGATCGAGGCGGACGCGCCGGGGCTGAAGGACGTGCTGCCGCTCTCGCCGCTGCAGACCGGCCTGTACTTCCACGCCACCCTCGACCCCGACCAGGATCCGTACGTCGTCCAGCAGATCATCGAGCTCACCGGGCCGCTGGACGGCGAGCGCCTGCGCACCGCGGCCGAACAGCTGCTCGGCCGCCACCCCAACCTGGGTGCGGCCTTCCGCACCACCGGCGACGGGCAGGTGGTGTCGGTGATCGCGGACCGTCCGCAGGTGACGTGGCGCAGCGAGGACCTCAGCGACCTCGACCTCGCCCAGCCCGTCCTGGAGGAGCTCGCCGCTGCTGAGCGGTCGGCGACGTTCGACCTCGCCTGGCCGCCGGCCATGCGTTTCGCGCTGGTGAAGCTCGGGTCGCGGCGGCACGCCCTCGTCCACACCGTTCACCACATTCTGGCCGACGGCTGGTCGGTGCCACTGCTCCTGCGCGACCTGCTGGCCCTCTACGAGGACAGGCCGCTGCCCGACCCGCCGCCCTACCGGGAGTTCCTGAGGATGCTCGCGGGGCAGGACGCCGACACCGCGATCGAGGCGTGGGCCGAGGCGTTGGCCGGCGTGCGGGAACCGACCATGCTGGCCGACGCGCTGGCCGACGCGCTGGCCGACGCACAGCACCACCGGCTGGCGGACGCACAGGCCGACCGGCTGGCGGACCCGCAGGCCGATCCGCTGGCCGACAAGGCGGCCGACGCGTCCGGCGGGCACGGCCGTGGCGGGCTCGGCGGCGGGTTCGGCCGGGTCCGGCGGGAGTTGCCGGGCGATCTCGGCGACCGCCTGCGGGCATGGGCGCAGGGGAACGGGCTCACCGTCGGTTCGGTGCTCGCCGCCACCTGGGGGATCCTCGTCGGGCGGCTGACCGGGCGCGACGACGTGACGTTCGGTTCGGCCGTGTCCGGCCGCGCGTCCTCCGAACCGGCGGGCATCGACGCGATGGTCGGCCTGCTGATCAACACCGTGCCGGCGAGGGTACGCTGGCAGCCGGCCGACCCGCTGGCCGACGTGCTGCGCCGCTTCGCGCGTACGCAGCGCGAGGTGATGGAGCACGAGCACGTCTCGCTGGCCGCGCTGCACCGCCGGCTGGGCGTGGCCGAGCTGTTCGACACGCTGGTGGTCGTCGAGAACTACCCGGAGCCCGCCGCAGCGCAGGGCGGCCTCGCGATCGCGGGGATCGACACGATCGAGGCGCCCCACTATCCGGTGACGCTGATGGCCAAGCCCGGCGATCGGATCGTGCTCACGCTGACCCACGACCGGCGGCTGGTCTCCGCGACCTCGGCCGACCTGCTGATCGGCCAGTACGAGAGGCTGCTCGCCGCCCTCGCCGACGACGCCACGCTGACGTGCGGCCAGGTGGAGCTGGTGTCCGGCGAGCAGCGCCGGGACCTGCTGGCCGCCGGAACCGGACCCGAAGCCACCGCCGCAGCCACCACCGCCGGAGCCGAAGCCGGAGCCGAAGTCGAAGCCGGAGCCGAAGCCGAAGCCGGAGCCGAAGTCGAAGCCGGAGCCGAAGCCGAAGCCGGAGCCGAAGCCGGAACCGAAGTCGAAGCCGGAACCGAAGTCGAGGTCGAAGCCGGAACCGGAACCGGAACCGAAGCCGGAACCAGAGCCGGAGCCCCCGGGACGGGAGCCGCTGCCGGACCCGACGCCGGAACCAGCGCCGGGGTCGCGGTCGGCGGCACCTCCGTGCTGGACCTGTTCGCCCGCCAGGTCGCCGAGCACCCCGCGCGCGCCGCCGTCATGTCCGCCGGGGTCACTCTCACCTACGCCGAGCTGGACGACCGGGCCCGGCGGGTGTGCGGCACGCTGGCCGCGGCCGGCGTACGGCGCGGCGACATCGTGGCGGTGGCGACGAGCCGTTCCGCGGACATGGCCGCGGCCCTGCTCGGCGTCATGCGCGCCGGGGCCGCCTACCTGCCCGTCGACCCCGCCTACCCGGCGGCCAGGATCGAGTTCATGCTGGGCGACGCCCGCCCGGCCTGCCTCCTCACCGACGAGGCGAACGCCAGGACGCTGCCCCCGCACGACCTGCCCTCCTTCACCGTCAGGGCCGCCGCCGCGGGCCAGGCCGCGGCGGGCACGCCCGTGACCCCGCTGGACGCGGTCTCCGTCGTCTACACCTCCGGCTCGACCGGCCGGCCGAAGGCGGTCGTGGGCACCCACGGAGCGCTCGCCAACCGGCTCACCTGGGCGGCGGCGGCCTGGGATGCGAGGGTGCGGCTGGCGAAGAGCTCGCTGAGCTTCATCGACGGTACGACAGAGCTGCTCGGCGGGCTGGTCGCCGGGGCGACGACGGTCATCGCCGGCGACGACGAGGCCACCGACGGGGCGGCGCTGGCCCGGCTCGTGGAGCGGTCGGGGGCGACCCAGCTGCTCGCCGTACCGAGCCTGGCCGCGGCGCTCGCCGACACGGCGCCCGAGCGGCTCACCGCGCTCAACCGCTGGATCTGCAGCGGCGAACCGCTCGGCCAGTCCTGCGTGCGCTCCCTGCGCCGCGCGTCGCCCGAGGCCAGGATCGTCAACTCCTACGGCTCGTCGGAGGTCGCGGGAGACGTGCTCCAGGGCGAGGTGGACCCGGGGGAGCCGGTGACGCTGGGCAGGCCGGTGCCGGGCACGCGGCTCTACCTGCTCGACTCCGCGCTCCAGCTCGTGCCGCCCGGCGCGCCCGGCGAGATCTACGTCGGCGGCGCCCAGCTCGCCCGCGGCTATCTGGGCCGGTCGGGGACGACCGCGGGCCGGTTCGTGGCCGACCCGTTCGGCGGCGGCGCGCGCCTCTACCGCACGGGAGACCTCGGCCGCTGGACGCCCGACGGGCGGGTCGAGTTCCTCGGCCGGGCGGACGACCAGGTGAAGATCAACGGTTACCGGGTCGAGCCGGGCGAGCTCGAAGCCGCGCTGATGCGCCGCGCCGGGGTTTCCGACGCGGCGGTGGCGGTGCGGGGAGGGGCCCTGCACGCCTACGTGGTGGCCGCGCCGGGGGAGGAGCTGGACGCCCAGGGACTGCGCGCGCTGCTCCGCGCCGACCTGCCTTCGTACCTGCTGCCCGCGACGGTGACGGTGCTGGACCGGCTGCCTGTTCTGCCCAACGGCAAACGCGACCGCCGCGCCCTGCCCGACCCCGAACCCGGCGTCAGGGGCGGGCGGCCGCGGACCGCCGAGGAGGCGATGATCTGTGCCCGGGCCGGCGCCCTGCTGGGCGTCGAAGGCCTGGGCGTCCATGACGACTTCTTCACCGTCGGCGGCGACAGCATCCTCGCCATCCGCCTCGTCAGCCTGCTCGCCAAGGACGGCGTCGAGCTCACCATCCGGGACGTGTTCCGCCTGCGCACGCCCGCCGCCCTCGCCGCGTCCCTGCGGGAGGCGGAGCCGCCCGTCGCGGGGGGCACGGAGGGCGAGGTCTGGCCGCTGTCGCCGCTCCAGCAGGGCGTCTACTACCAGGCGACCTTCGCGGAGAGCAGCAGCACCTACATCGCGCAGAACGTCTTCGACCTCGACCGGCGGGTCGACGTCCACGCCATGACGGAGGCCTTCGCGGCGCTGCTGCGCCGCCACCCCACCCTGCGCGCGGGGTTCGCCGCCGACGGCGGCTCGCAGCTCATCGCCGCGGACGTGCCCGCCGAGGTCCGGGTCGTCGACCTGACGGAGCAGGACGGCCGGCTCGACGCGGTGACGCGGGCCGACCGGGAGGAGCCGTTCGACCTGGCCCGCCCGCCCCTGGTCAGGCTGACCGTCGTACGCCTGCCGGACGGGCGCGACCGGCTCCTGCTGACCTCGCACTTCCTGCTGTGGGACGGCTGGTCACGCGAGCTGGTCCTGCGCGAACTGTTCGCGCTGTACGGCTCGGGCGGCACGCGCGCCGCGCTCCCTCCGGCGGAGAGCACGTTCGCCGACTACCTGGCCTGGATCGGCACGCGCGACCGCGACGCCTCCGCAGCCGCCTGGCGGGCGGCCCTGTCGGGAGTCGACGAGCCGACCGTCCTGGCTCCGGAGGCCATCGGCCGCGAGCCGGTGCCGTCCGAGCGCATCCTCGCCGCGCTGCCCGCCGAGGTCACCACGCGGCTGGGCGAACAGGCCGCCCGCGGCGGCGTCACGCTCAACGCGCTGCTGACCGCCGCGCTCGGCATCCTGCTCGGCTACGAGTCCGGCCGCCCGGACGTGGTGTTCGGCTCGACCGTGGCCGGCCGACCGGCCGAGCTGCCCGGCATCGAGAACGTGATCGGCCTCTTCCTCAACACGGTCCCGGTCAGAGTGGCGCCCTCTCCCGGCACCACCGTGCTCGAACTGGCCCGCCGTGCCCAGGACGACCGCGTCGACCTGGCGCCGCACGAATACCTCGGCCTCGGCGACATCCACCGCGCGTGCGGCCAGGAGCAACTGTTCGACACGCTGTACGTGCTGCAGAACTTCCTGACCGACACCACGTTCACCGACCTGGAACGCGAGCACGGCATCGTCGGCGTGGACTACACCGACAGCACCCACTACCCGTTCACCTGGGTGCTCACCCCCGGCGCCAACCTGCGGATCAAGCTGGAGTACCGGCCGGACGTGCCCGAGCACGGCGCCCGGCGGATGGTGCGCAGGTTCACCCGGCTGCTGGCGACGCTGGCCGACGGCCTCGCGGTGCCGGTCGGCGCGCTCGACCTGATGCTCGACGAGGAGCGCGACGAGCTGGCCCGGCAGTGGGCGGCGGCCGAGCATCCGATCGGCACGGCGACGATCGCCGACCTGCTGGCCGAGCGGGCCCGCGCGTGCCCCGGCGAGGTCGCCCTCGTCTTCGGGGAGCGGCGGCTGACCTACGCCGAGCTGGACGGCCGGATCAACCAGTGCGCCCGGCTGCTGCGCTCGCAGGGCGCGGGCCCCGGCAGGATCGTCGCGCTCGGGCTGCCCCGCGGCGTCGAGATGGTCGTCTCGCTCTTCGGCGTCCTGCGCGCGGGCGCCGCCTACCTGCCGCTGGAGCTCGACCATCCGGTCGACCGGCTGGCCGCCATGCTCGACGACGCCCGGCCCGTCCTCCTGGTCTGCGCCGACCCGGGCTCGGCGCTGGCCGAGCACCAGCGGCGGCTCGGCGGGCGGTGCGTGCTCCCCGACCTGGACGCCTTCTCCGCCGACCCGCTCATCGTGGACGTGCCGGGCGACCTGCCCGCCTACGTCATCTACACCTCCGGATCCACCGGCCGGCCCAAGGGCGTGGTGACGCCCTATCGCGGGCTGACCAACATGCAGCTCAACCACCGGGCCGAGATCTTCGGGCCGACCGCGCGCCGGACCGGGCGGCAGCGGCTGCGCATCGCGCACACCGTGTCGTTCTCGTTCGACATGTCGTGGGAGGAGCTGCTGTGGCTGGTCGAGGGCCACGAGGTGCACATCTGCGACGAGGAACTGCGCAGGGACGCCACCGCGCTCGCCGCGTACTGCCAGGCCAACGGGATCGACGTCGTCAACGTCACCCCGACCTACGCCCACCTGCTGTTCGAGGAGGGCCTGCTCGACGGCGGGCACGCCCCGTGCCTGGTGCTGCTCGGCGGCGAGGCCGTCAGCGAGAGCGTCTGGGAGCGGCTGAGCCAGCCGGACGGCCCTGAGGGATACAACCTGTACGGGCCCACCGAGTACACGATCAACACGCTCGGCGCGGGCACCCGCGACAGCGCCACCCCGACCGTGGGCCGTCCTATCCGGAACACCCGCGCGTACGTGCTGGACGGGTGGCTCCGCCCCGTGCCCGCGGGCGTGGTGGGCGAGCTCCACGTGGCGGGCGCCGGCCTGGCCCACGGCTACCTGCACGCCACCGGGCAGACGGCCGCCCGCTTCGTCGCCAACCCGTTCGTGCCCGGCGGGCGCATGTACCGCACCGGCGACCTCGTACGCCAGCGCGAGGACGGCAACCTCGACTTCCTCGGCCGCGTCGACGACCAGGTGAAGATCCGCGGATACCGGGTCGAGCTCGGCGAGGTCGAGTCGGCGCTGTCGGCCCACCCGCGGGTGCGCCAGGCCGCCGTGATCGCCCGCCCCGATCCCGCGGTGCCCGGGCTGAAGAAGCTGGTCGCGTACGTGATCCCGGCGCCCGGCGGCGGCCACGACGAGCTCGCCGCCGGGCTGCGCGCGGCGCTGGCCGAACGGCTGCCCGACTACATGGTCCCCGCCCTGTACGGGGTGGTGGACGAGCTGCCGCTCACCGTCAACGGCAAGCTCGACGTGGCGGCGCTCCCCGAGCCCGTCGCGCCCGGCGGCGGCGCCCGGCAGGCGCCGCGCGGCGAGCGGGAACATGCTCTGGCGGCCATCTACGCCGAGGTTCTCGGCCTGGCCGAGGTCGGCGTCGACGACGACTTCTTCGCCATCGGCGGCGACAGCATCTCCTCGATCGCCGTGACGGGTCGGGCACGCAAGGCGGGCATGAACCTCACCCCGCGCGACGTCTTCCGCCGCCGTACCGTGCGCGCGCTGGCCGCCGCCCTCCCGCAGCCCGCGCCGCTGGAGGCGCACGATCCTGGCGTGCCCGCGACCGGGACGGTCCCGCTCACTCCGATGCTCGCCGAGACGATGCTGGCCCGCACGCCCCTGGAGCGCTTCTACCAGTCGATGGTCCTGCCGGTCCCCGCCGGTCTCGACGCGCGGCAGGTGGAACGGGCGGTGCGGGCGCTCTGCGTCCGCCACGACCTGCTGCGGGCCCGGCTCGACCGCGACGGCGACGCGTGGACGCTGTCGGTGCCGCCGCCGGAGGGGTTCGACGCGTCCGCGCTCTGCACGCGGCAGGAAGCCCCCTTGCCCGCCGCGGACCAGGCCTCCGGACGGGCGCCGGAGCAGGCTCTCGGGCAGGCCGCCTGGCAGGCGGCGGACCCGGCGACGGGCCGGTCCGCCGGGCAGGACGCCGTGATGGACGCCGTGACGGACGCCGTGAGGGACGCCGTGAGGGACGCCGTGAGGGACGCCGTGAGGGACGCCGTGACGGACGCCGTGACGGACGCCGTGGAGGAGGCCGGGCGGCGGCTCGCGGAGGAGGTGGCCGGGAGGCTGGACCCGGAGCGCGGGATCATGGTCCAGGCGGTCTGGTTCGACCGCGCCCCTGGACCCGGTCACCTGCTGCTGGTCATCCACCACCTGGTCATCGACGGCGTCTCCTGGCGCGTGATCGCCGACGACCTCGCCCGCGCCTGGACGGACCTGCTGGCCGGCCGCGAACCCGCGCTGGACCCGGTCCCGATGTCCTTCCGCGCGTGGGCGTCGGCTATCCAGGACGCGCGTCCCTCCTTCCGCGACGAGGCCGGCCACTGGCGCGACGTCCTGGCGACCGACGATCCGCCGCTGGGCGCCCGACCGCTGGATCCCGCGGTCGACACGGCCGCCACCGTACGGTCGCTGACCGTGTCCCTGCCCGTGGGGACGAGCGCGGCCCTGCTGGGCGCCGTGCCCGCCGAGATGCACGGCGGCGTCAACGACGTGCTGCTGACGGGCTTCACCGTCGCGCTCGCCCGGTGGCGGCACCTGCACGGGCGCGGCGACGGCTCCGCCGTGCTCCTCAGCCTCGAAGGCCACGGCCGCGAAGGTGACCTCGCCGGCGGCGCCGACCTGTCGCGGACCGTGGGCTGGTTCACCGCCATTCACCCCGTACGCCTCGATCCCGGGCCGCTGAGCTGGGACGAGGTCACCGCGGCCGGCCCCGGGCTGGCCAGGGCGGCCAAGGCCGTCAAGGAGCAACTGCGCGCGGTGCCGCGCAAGGGGCTCGGCCACGGCGTCCTGCGCCACCTCGACGGGCTCGATCTCCCGCAGCCGCCGCAGATCCTCTTCAACTACCTCGGCCGCTTCGCCGCCGGCGGCGGCACCCTGCGCGAGGGCGTCCACCCGGACAACCCCGCGATGGGGCTGGAGATCAACGCCCTGGCCCAGGACGGACCGGACGGGCCTTCGCTCTCGGCCACGCTGTCCTGGCCGTCCGGCGTCATGGCGGGCGGGGAGGTCGCCGAGCTGGCCGCGCTGTGGCTGGCCGCGCTGACGGCCCTCACCCGCTGCGCCGACCTGGCCGGGCACACCCCGTCGGACTTCCCCCTGGTCGCGCTCACGCAGGAGGACGTCGACCGGTACGCCGGCGCCCGCGACGTCCTGCCGCTGCTGCCGCTCCAGGAGGGCATGTACTTCCACGCGTCCTTCGGCGCCGGCCACACCGACACCTACGTGGTGCAGCAGGTGGCCGAGCTCGCCGGCCCGGTCGACCCGGCGGCGCTGCGCCGGGCGGTGACCGCGACGGTGCACCGCCACGACGCCCTGCGGGCGAGCTTCCAGGAGCTGGCCGACGGCCGGGTGGTCCAGGTGATCGCCGGAACGGTCGAGGTGCCGTGGCGCACGGCCGACCTGAGCGGGCTGGGCGCGGCCGAGGCCCGCGAACGGCTGGCCGAGCTGGCCGCCGCCGAGCTGGCCGAGCCGTTCGACCTGGCGGCCGCGCCGCTGCTGCGCTACGCGCTGGTCTCGCTCAGCGACACCGACCATCGGCTCGTGGAGACCATGCACCACATCATCGCCGACGGCTGGTCGTACCCGCTGGTCTTCGGCGACGTCGTCGAGGCCTACGAGCGCGGCGCGGCGCTGCCCGCGCCCGCGGTGACGTTCCGCGATCACGTGGAGGCGGTGGCCGGGCTGGACCGGGCCGCCGCCCGCGACGTGTGGGCCGCCGCGCTGGCCGGGGTCGACTCGGCGACGCGCCTGTTCCCGGCCACGTACACGGTGTCCAGGCACGCGAGCGTCCACGGCGAGCTGCCCGCCGGCGCGGTCGCCGCCGCGGCCCGCGAGCGGGGCGTGACGCTGAGCACCCTCGTGCACGCCGCATGGGGCCTGCTGCTGGGCCGGCTGCTCGGGCGGGACGACGTGGTCTTCGGCTCCACGGTGTCCGGTCGCGGCGGGGCGCTGCCCGGCGTCGAGACCATCGTCGGCCTGCTGATCAACACCATCCCCGTGCCGATGTCCTGGCGGCCCGAGGAGACCCTGGGGGAGATCGTCGACCGCCTGCACGGGCAGCAGGGAGACCTGCTCGACGCGCAGCACGTCGGCCTCGCCGAGCTGGCCCGGCTCGCGGGGGTCCGCGAGCTCTTCGACACCATGGTCGTGGTGGAGAACTTCCCCGCCGCGCGCGCGGGCGAGCGGTCCCGGCTGGCGCTGCGCGGCTTCACCGGCACGGACTCGCCGCACTACCCGGTCTCGCTGGTCGCCTTCCCCGGCGAGCGGCTCACCCTGGAGATCAAGTACGACGTGGAGCTGGTCGGGGAGGAACGCGCCAGGAACCTGCTCGACCTGGTCACCCGGGTGCTCGACCAGCTCGTCAAGGCCCCGGACACGCCGGTCTCGCGGCTGGACCCGCTCACCGGCGCAGAACGCCCGGCCGCCCTGTCCCGGCCCGCCGCGTCGCCCTTCGGGTCCCGTGCCGACGTGGCGCCCTTCGGGTCCCGCCCGGACGTGGCGCCTATCGTGTCCCGTGCGGACGTGGCGCCGTTCGCGTCACGGGCCGCCGTGGCGGGGACGCTGGCCGACGCGTACGCCGCTGCCCGGCCCGAGCCCGCCGCGACCGCCGTGACCTGGCGCGACACCTCGCTCACCCACGCCGAGCTGGACGCCGCCGCCACAAGGCTGGCCCGGGTCCTGGCCGCCAGGGGAGTGGGGCCCGAGTCGCGGGTGGCCGTGGCGCTGCCGCGTTCGGCCGGCCTCGTCGTCGCGTTGCTCGCCGTCGTGAAGGCGGGCGGCTGCTACGTGCCGCTGGACCTCGACGCCCCGGCCGCCCGGCTGGCCCTCATCCTGGACGACGCCGCGCCGGCGTGCCTGGTGACGGACCCGGCCACGCTGGCCGGGCTGCCGGGGACCGGCGTGCCGATCGTGCTGCTGGACGACCTGCCGGGCGACCTGCCGGGCGACCTGCCGGGCGACCTGGTGGACGATCTGCCGGGCGACCTGCCTGGTGACCTGCCGGACGACCGGGACGGCGGCGCCCCGCTCACACCGGCCGGAGCGGACAACACGGCGTACGTCATCTACACCTCCGGCTCGACGGGGACGCCCAAGGGCGTCGAGGTGACGCACCGCAACGTGCTGTCGCTGTTCGCCGCGGCCGGTGAGCTGTTCGACTTCGGGGACTCGGACGTGTGGACGATGTTCCACTCCGCCGCGTTCGACTTCTCGGTGTGGGAGCTGTGGGGCGCGCTGCTGCACGGCGGGCGGCTGGTGATCGTCGACAGGGAGGTGGCGCGCGACCCGCGGCGGTTCCACGGCCTGCTGGAACGCGAGCGGGTGACCGTGCTCAACCAGACCCCGTCGGCGTTCTACCCGCTGGCGGAGGCGGCGACGGGCGAGCTCGCCCTCCGGTACGTCGTCTTCGGCGGCGAGGCGCTGGACCCCGCCCGCCTGGCGTCGTGGCAGCGCCGCCACCCGGCCGCCCGGCTGGTCAACATGTACGGCATCACCGAGACCTGCGTGCACGTCACCTTCAGGGAGCTGACCCCGGACGACACCCGGGGCGAGCCCGCCGGCACGATCGGCGGGCCGCTGCCCGGCCTCGGCGTCCACCTGCTCGACCATGACCTGCAGCCGGTCCCGCCGGGGGTGACGGGCGAGGTGTACGTCGCCGGCGACCAGCTGGCCCGCGGTTACCTCGGCCGCCCGTCGCTGACCGCCGCCCGCTTCGTGGCCGACCCGTTCATCCCGGGCGGCCGCCTCTACCGCAGCGGCGACCTCGCGCGCCGGGCTCCCGGCGGCGACCTCGTCTACCTGGGGCGGGCCGACCGGCAGGTGAAGGTACGCGGCTACCGGATCGAGCTCGGCGAGATCGAGGCCGCGCTGCTGGCGCTGGACGGCGTCGCCAACGCCGCGGCGGCCGTGCGCGAGGACCAGCGGGGCCGGCGGCTGGTGGCCTACGTGGTCGCCCGGCCGGGCACGCGGATCGACGCCGACGCGGCGCGGGCGCACCTGTCCCGGTCGCTGCCCCCGTACGCGGTCCCGGCGGCGTTCGTCCCGCTGGAGGCGCTGCCGCTCACGGTCAACGGCAAGCTGGACAGGGACGCGCTGGCCGCCGTCCCGCTCACGACGCCCGCCGCGACCACCGCACCCACGACACCCGCCGCGACCAACGCACCCACGGCGACCTTCGCGGCCTCCGCGACCTCCGCGGCTCTCGCGGCCGACGGGGACCCGGTGGACGTGCTGCGCGCGCTGTTCACGGAGATTCTCCAGGTGGACGCGGCCGGCCCCGACGACGACTTCTTCCACCTCGGCGGTGACAGCATCATCGCCATCCAGCTGGTCAACCTCGCCAGGCGTCGCGCGCTGCACCTGTCACCGCAGGACGTGTTCGTACGCAGGACCCCGGCCGCCCTCGCCAGCGCCCTGACCTCCGGGCCCGAGCCCGCAGCACCGGAGAACGCAGCACCGGAGAACGCAGCACCGGAGAACGCCGCACCGGAGAACGCCGCACCGGAGGACACCGTGCCCGGGACGGCGCCGGCCGGGTCCGACGGCGTCGGCGAGATCATGCTCATGCCGATCGTGCACCGGCTGGCCGAGCTGGGCGGCACGATCTCCCGGCTCAACCAGGCCGAGCTGCTCCGTACCCCGCCGGGCATGACGCGCGAGCAGGTCGCCGAGCTGATCCGGGCGCTGGCCGACCGGCACGACGCGCTGCGCCTGAAACTCAGCAGGCCCTCGCCGCTGCTGTGGTCGCTGGAGGCGCGCCCGGCCGGGGACCCGCCGGAGCCCGGCGTGCTGGCGGTCGACGCGACCGGGCACGACGAGGACGGCCTGCGCGCGCTCATCGCCGCCGAGTCGGACGCCGCCGCCGGCCGGCTCGACCCGGACGCCGGCCGGATGCTCCAGGTGGTGTGGTTCGACCGGGGGCCGCACCGGCAGGGCAGGCTCCTGATCGTCGCCCACCACCTCGCCGTGGACGGGGTGTCCTGGCGCATCCTCGTCGACGACCTGCGGCAGGCGTGGGACGCCGTCGCCGCGGGGGAGCGGCCCGTGCTCGACCCGGTCGGCACCTCCCTGCGCGCCCACGCGCGGGCGATGACCGAGAACGCCGCTCAGGCGGCCAGGCTGGCGGAGTTCGAGCACTGGGCGGCCACGCTGCGGCCGGGCGGCGAGCTCGACCCGGCCGCGCCGGCCCTCGGGCTGACCGTCGGGCTGACTGTCGGGGCAACCCGCGACCACGTGCTCCGCCTGTCCCCCGACGTGACCGGGCCGCTGCTCACCAGCGTCCCGGCCGCGCAAGGAGGAGACGTCACCGAGACGCTCGTCGCGGCGTTGCACGCCGCGGTCGCCCGCTGGCGCTCGGCGCGTGGCCTGGACGCGGAGGCGCCGCTGGTGCTCGACCTGGAACGGCACGGCCGCGCGGGCGGCGCGGGCCTGTCCAGGACGGTGGGCTGGTTCACCGCCATCGCCCCCGTACGCCTGCCCGGCGGCCAGGCCACGCCCGGCGAGGTGCGCGAGGCCGTGCGGGCGGCACCCGACGGGGGGCTCGGTTTCGGGCTGCTGCGGTACTGCAACCCGCGGACCGCCGCCGCGCTCGGCCGGCTCGGCACGCCCCAGCTGCTGTTGAACTACCTCGGCAGGTTCCCGGCCGGGGGGACGCGCGACTGGGACGCCGCGCCCGAGACCGCGGCGCTGCGCGTGGCCCCCGACCCGGACCTGGGGACGCCGTACCTGCTGGAGATCAACGTCGCCTGCCACGACACCCCGGACGGCCCCGAGCTGCACGCGGTGTTCACGTACGCGGAGGGCGGGCTGGGCGCGGACGACGCCCGCATGATCGCCGACGGCTGGGGCGCCGCGCTGCGCGACCTGGTCGCCGCGCCGGAGCGGTGGGCGCTGTCGCCGCTGCAGGAAGGGCTGTTCTTCCAGGCGCGCTACGCCGGCGACGCCGACGTGTACGTGGCGCAGAACGCCTTCGACTTCGCCGCCCGCCTCGACCTACCGGCGCTGCGCCTGGCGTACGCGGCCCTCCTCGACCGCCATCCCGCGCTGCGTCTCGGCTTCACCGCCGACGACGGGCACCGTCCGGTGGCGGTGGTCGGCACGGGCCTCGACGCCGCCGTCGACGTGATCGACCTGTCCGCGGACGCCTCCGGGCTGCCCGACGTGATGGCGGAGGACCGGAGGCGGCCCTTCGACCCGGCCTGCCCGCCGCTGTGCCGCCTGACCGTGGTCCACCTGCCGGGCGGGCGTGACCGCCTGCTGCTCACGTACCACCTGCTGTTGTGGGACGGCTGGTCGCGCGAGCTGGTGCTGCGCGAGCTGTTCGCCCTGTACGACTCCCGCGGCGAGCGCGGAGCCCTCCCCACGGGCGGGGCGACGTTCACCGACTACCTCGCCTGGCTGGCCCGCCAGGACGCCGCGGCCGCGGGCAGGGCGTGGGCGCGGGCCCTGGCCGGCGTGGAGCCCACCGTCCTGTTCCCGGCGGCGGCGGGTACCGCCCCCGTGCCGGCGACCAGTCTGTCGGCGCGGCTGACGGAGGAGCAGACCCGGCGGGTGATCGACCGGGCCCGTCGCGGCGGCGTGACGCTCAACGCGATGCTCACCACCGCCCTCGGCATGGTGCTGGCCCACGCGTCGGGCCGCCGCGACGCCGTGTTCGGCACGACGGTCGCGGGGCGGCCGACCGAGCTGGACGGCATCGAGTCGGTGATCGGGGTGTTCCTGAACACCGTGCCGGCCGTGGTGCGGCTCGCCCCCGGTGAGAGCGCGCTGGACGTCATGAGGCGGGTCCAGGCCGAGCGCGCCGAGGTGATGCCGCACGAACATCTGGGGCTCGGGGACATCCAGCGGGCCGCGGGCCGCGACACCCTGTTCGACAGCCTCTACGTGCTGCAGAACTTCCTCGACGACGACACCTTCATCGATCTGGAAGAGGCGCACGGCGTCGTCGGCGTGTCCAGCGTGGACGCCACGCACTACCCGCTCACGTGGGTGGTCACCCCCGGCGCGCGGCTCACGTTGCGGCTGGAGTACCGGGCAGACGAGGTGGCGGGGGAGCAGGCGCAGGCCCTGCTGGCCCGGCTGGAGCACGTCCTGCTCCGCCTCGCGGCCGACCCCGAGGCGACCGTGGCCGACGTGCCGCTGCTCCTGGCGGGGGAGAGCACCTCGATGGACGGGGTCACCGGGCCCGTCGGCGAGGACACGATCGCCGATCTCCTGGCGGACCAGGCCGGCAGGACCCCGCACCGGCCCGCCCTCACCTTCGAGGACCGGACCCTGACCTACGCCGAGCTCGACGCGCGGGTGAACCAGATCGCGCGGTCGCTGCTGGCCGGAGGAGCGGCGCCGGAGAGGATCGTGGCGCTCGCGGTGCCCCGCTCCATCGACATGGTCGCCGCGCTGTTCGCCGTGCTCCGCACCGGTGCGGCGTACCTGCCGCTCGAACTCGACCACCCCGACGAGCGGCTGCTCGCGATGCTGGCCGACGCCGGGCCCGTCCTGTTGGTCACCACGCGTGCGGTGGCGCCCAGGTTCGCCTCCCACCCCGTGGCCGGGCTGCTCCTGGACGACGTGTCGGGGCCCGCCGGGCCGGTCGCCGTCCCCCGCCGGGCGGGGCGGCTCGACCATCCTGCGTACGTCATCTACACCTCAGGCTCCACCGGCCGCCCCAAGGGGGTGGTCACGCCGTACCGCGGCCTGACCAACATGCAGCTCAACCACCGCGAGGCGATCTTCACGCCGGCTGTCGCGGCGGCCGGCGGCCGTGTCCTCACCATCGCCCACACCGTCTCGTTCTCCTTCGACATGTCGTGGGAGGAGCTGCTGTGGCTGGTCGAGGGCCACCACGTGCACATCTGCGACGAGGAGCTGCGCAGGGACGCCACGGCGCTGGTCGCCTACTGCCACCGCCACCGCGTCGACGTGGTGAACGTGACGCCGACCTACGCCCGGCACCTGCTCGACGAGGGGCTCCTCGACGGGCCCCACCGCCCGCCCCTGGTGCTCCTCGGCGGCGAGGCGGTGCCCCAGTCGCTGTGGTCGGAGCTGCGCGAGGCCGAGGGCGTGCACGGCTACAACCTCTACGGGCCGACCGAGTACACGATCAACACGCTCGGCGCGGGCACCGCCGACAGCGCCACCACCACGGTCGGTCGGCCGATCCGGAACACCCGCTGCTACGTGCTCGACGCCTTCCTCCGCCCGGCTCCCGTCGGGGAGCTCTACATCGCCGGTGCCGGGCTGGCTCGCGGCTATCTCGGCCGCCCCGGGCTGAGCGCCGGGAGGTTCGTCGCCGACCCGTTCGTGCCCGGCGGGCGAATGTACCGGACCGGCGACCTGGTCCGCGTCCGCGGCGACGGCAACCTCGACTTCCTCGGCCGCACCGACGACCAGGTCAAGATCCGCGGGCACCGGGTGGAGCCGGGCGAGGTCGAGGCCGCCGTCACCGCCCGGCCGGGCGTCCACCAGAGCGCCGTGCTCGCCGTGCCCGACCGGGCGGGGGGCGGGCGGCTGGTGGCCTACCTCGTCCCCGACCGCCCGGAGGACGCCGCCGCGCTGGCCGCCGAGGTGCATCGCGAGCTGAAGGCCGTGCTCCCCGGTCACATGATGCCGGCGGCGTACGCGGTCGTGGACGCGCTGCCGCTCACCGTCAACGGCAAGCTGGACACGGCCGCACTGCCCCCGCCCCGCGCGCTCGCCTCCGGCTCACGGCCGCCCGCGAACGAGCGGGAACGGCTGCTGTGCGCGCTGTTCCGCCAGGCCCTCGACGACGGCGAGGAGGTGGGGCCCGAGGACGACTTCTTCGACAGGGGCGGGCATTCGCTGCTGGCCATCCGGCTGCTCGGCCTCGTCCGCGCCGCCACGGACGCCGACCTGTCGCTGCGCGACCTGTTCGACGCGCGTACCCCCGCCCGGCTCGCGGACCGCCTGGCGGGCGCGGCCGGGCCGGCACGGCCCCCGCTCGCCCGCCGGCCGCGCCCCGGCCGCGTGCCGCTGTCGCCCGCGCAGGAGCGGCTCTGGCTGCTCCAGCAGCTGGACCCGGCCTCGACCGCCTACACCTACCCGCTGCTCGTCCGCCTGCGCGGCGCCGTCGACGCCGCCGCCCTGCGGGCCGCGCTCGGCGACGTGGCGGGCAGGCACGAGATCCTGCGCACGGTCATCGACGAGGGGCCCGCCCAGCGGGTGCTCGCCGAGCCCCGTATCGACCTGGCCGTCGTCCGCTGCGCCACGGCCGGTCCCGCGCTCGCCGCAGCGCTCGCCCGCCCCTTCGACCTGGCCGCCGAACCCCCGCTGCGGGCCACCCTGATCGAGGAGAAGGACAGCGGCGACACGGTGCTGGCCCTGGTGATGCACCACATCGCGATGGACGAGTGGTCCGACGGCCCGCTGCTGCGCGACCTCGGCACCGCCTACGCCGCCCGGCTGGCCGGGCACGCCCCCGGCTGGGAGCCGCTGCCGGTGCAGTACGCCGACTACGCGCTCTGGCTGCGGCTCGACGACCGGCACGACGACGACCGCGCCTACTGGGAACGGCGGTTGCGCGGGTTGCCCGCCGAGAGCACCCTGCCCGCCGATCCGCCCGCCGATCCGCCCGCCGATCCGCCCGCCGGTCTGCCTGCCTCCCTGCCCGCCGGGCAGGTGACCGCCGAGCTGCCGCACGAGCTGGTCAACACGCTGCGCGAGCTGGGACGGGCCGAGTCGGCCAGCCTGTTCATGGTGCTGCACGCGGCGCTCGCCACCCTGCTGTCCCGCCTCGGCGCCGGCACCGACATCCCGATCGGCACCCCCGCCTCCGGCCGTGCCGACCCCGCGCTGGGCGACCTCGTCGGGTTCTTCGTCAACACCGTCGTGCTGCGTACGGACCTGTCCGGCTCGCCCACGTTCACCGAGCTGCTCCGCCGGGTGCGGGAGAGCGACCTGGCCGCGTTCGAGCACGCGAACCTGCCCTTCCAGCAGGTGGTCGAGGCGGTCAACCCGGCGCGGGCGCAGGGCCGCAACCCGCTGTTCCAGGTGATGCTCGGCTACCTGCACCGGCCCGCCGGCCGCGACACCGTGCTCGGCCTGCCGGTGGGGGAGGCGCCCACGGTCGCCGCCGATCCGAAGGTGGACCTGAACGTCACGTTCGTCGACGGCGAGCCGTTCGAGATGATCCTCGAGTACGACGCCGGCCGGTTCCGCCCTGAGACGGCGCGGCGGCTCGTCGAGCGCCTCCTCGTCCTGCTCGGCGAGGTCGCCGCCCGGCCGGACGAGCCGGTCGACAGCGCCGGCGTGCTCGCGGAGCGCGACCGGGCCGACCTGGCCCGGTGGCAGGACGGCGGGCCGCCGCGGGCCGGCGGGCAGCCGTGGTACGAACGTTTCTCCGCGCAGGCGCGGCGCACCCCTGACGCGGCCGCCTGCGTCTTCGAGGGCGAGACGATGAGCTACGCCGAACTCGACGCCGCCTCTGACGCCTTCGCCGCCCGGCTCGGCGGCCTCGGACCCGACGACCTCGTCGGGATCGCCCTGCCGCGCTCGGCCGGGCTGCTGGTGGCCGTGCTCGGCGTGGCCAAGGCGGGGGCCGCCTACCTCCCCCTCGATCCCGCGTTCCCCGCCGAACGGCTGCGCTTCATGGTGGCCGACGCGCGCCCGGCCGCGATCGTGGTGGACGACCGCACCCGCGAGCTCTTCCCCGAGGGCATCATGCTCGGCGGCGGGCCGGCATCCTTCGATCCGCCGCCGCGCGACCCGCGCTCGGCCGCGTACGTCATCTACACCTCCGGCTCCACCGGCCGCCCCAAGGGCGTGGTCGTCACCCAGCACGACCTGGAGTGTTTCCTCGGCGCGCTCCCGGTGGCCGGGCCGGGCGAGCGGCTGCTCGCCGTGACGACGCTCTCCTTCGACATCTCCGTCCTGGAGCTGATGGGGCCCCTGCGGGCGGGTGGCTGCGTGGTGCTGGCCTCCGACACGCAGGTACGCGACCCGAACCTGCTGGCCGAGCTGCTCCGCGAAGAGCGGATCACGGTGATGCAGGCCACGCCGTCGTTGTGGTCGACGCTACGGCCCGGCGCCGACCTGCCCGGCGCCGACCTGCCCGGCGCCGACGTGCGCGGCCTCGATGTGCCTGGGATCGATGTGCCCGGTGTCGACCTGCCCGGCGCTGATCTGCGTGGGGTGCGCGTCCTGGTCGGTGGCGAGGCGCTGCCGCCCGCCCTGGCCCGCGACCTGACCGCGCGTGCCGCCTCCGTAACCAACGTGTACGGCCCCACCGAGGTGACCGTGTGGGCCACCGCCGCGACCGTCCGCCGGGACGAGCCTCCCACGCTCGGACGGCCACTGCCGGGAACGACCGCGTACGTCCTGGATCCGGCGCTGCGCCCCGCGCCTCCCGGCGTCGCCGGTGAGTTGTACCTCGGCGGCGCCCAGGTCACCCGCGGCTACCTGCGCCGCCCCGGCCTCACGGCTGGCAGGTTCGTCGCCGACCCCTTCACGGGCGGGCGCATGTACCGTACCGGCGACCTCGCCCGCTGGAGCGCCGGAGGCGAGCTCGAGTTCCTCGGCCGGGCCGACCACCAGGTCAAGGTGCGCGGGTTCCGCATCGAGCCCGGCGAGATCGAGGCGGTGGCGGCGACCTGCCCGGGCGTGTCGCGGGTCGCGGTCGCCGCCCGGCAGGACCGGCTCGTCGCGTACGTCACCGCCCCCGCTCCCGCGCTGCGCGACCATCTCGCGCGGCGGCTGCCCTCGTGGATGGTCCCCGCCGCGGTCGTGGTCCTCGACGAGTTGCCGCTCACCCCGAACGGCAAGGTGGACCGCGCGGCCCTGCCCGAGGTGGACTTCGCGCCGACGGCCACCCGCGCCGAGCCGCGCACGCGTACCGAGGCGGCCGTCTGCGCCGTCCTGGCGGAGGTGCTGGGCGTCGGCCCGGCCGGCTCTGTCGGCGTGGACGACGACTTCTTCGCCCTCGGCGGCCACTCGCTCCTGCTCGTACGCCTGGCGGCCGCGCTGCGCGCCCGGCTGGGCGTGGACATCCCGGTCGCGGACCTGTTCGCCGCTCCCACGGCGGCCGCCCTGGCCAGGCGGATCAGCGGCGGCGTCCCCACGGCCGACGCCATGGCCGAACTGCTGACCCTGCGGCCCGGCGACGGCACCCGGCCACCGCTGTTCTGCTTCCCGCCCGCCAGCGGGCTGAGCTGGCCGTTCGCCCCGCTCAAGCGCTACCTGCCCGAGGGCGTCCCGCTGTACGGGCTGCAGTCGCCCCGCCTGAGCCGAGACAGCGGCCTGCCCACGACCATGGACGAGCTCGCCGCGGAGTACGCGGGCCTCATCGCCGGGGTGGCGCCGGAGGGACCGGTCGCCCTGCTCGGGTGGTCGTTCGGCGGGGCGGTCGCGCACAAGGTGGCGGTACGGCTGGCGGCCGAGGGCCGCGACATCCACCTCCTCGGCATGCTCGACACGCCGGTGGAGGTTCCGGGAGCCGCGGGGGACGTCGCCGCGTTGCTGGCCGAGATGGGTTACCGGGTGCCGGACGAGCGCATGTCCGCCGCCGACGCCGCCGCCTTCCTGCGCGGCATGGGCGACGGCGTCGCGGCGCTGCAGGAGGGGCAGATCGAGCGGGTCGTGGAGAGCTATCTGGCCGGCGATCGCATGATGGGGCGGGCCAGGTACGACGTCTATCCCGGCGACGTGCTCTTCGTCGACGCGACCGTGCCCGAGCAGGGGTTCACCGGCTCGGCCTCGGAGCGGTGGAGTCCCTACGTGGCGGGGGAGCTGCGCGTGGTCGCGGTCGGGTGCCGGCATTCCGAACTGCTGGACGCCGGCACCCTGGAGATCCTCGGGCCGCTGCTGGCCCGTCTCATGTGACGGCGGACAGGTCCTTGACCGGGGTCGAGGGGTCCATGTCGACGGCGTTCGCGAGCTGCGGCACGAGCACGTCGAGCGCGTAGAGCAGCGCGTCCGGCCCGCTGTAGGACAGCGCGCCGCCGAGAGGGGTGGAGAAGTCCGTGTAGATCGTGCGGTCGGTCTTGACCACCTTCAGGCGGGAGAAGACCGGCGATTCCAGCATCTTGGCCCTGGTCGCGCCGTTGACGAACAGCACGTCGCGGTCGAGCAGGTCGAGCCGCTCCTCGCTGATCTCGTCGGACTCGCTCTGAGCGGCGAAGCCGAGCGCGTCGAACAGCGCGCGGCGCGGGTCGCGGGCCGGGATCAGCCAGTGCTGCCCGTTCTCCGGCCCGAAGTCCACCACGAGGGTCTTGCCGGCGAACTCGGGATGCTCCTGCTTCGCCTCGGCGATCCTCGCGTTGACCTCGTCGACGAGCGCCTGAGCCTCTGCGGACTTGCCCAGCGCCTTGCCCGTGGTGAGCGTCTGGACGTCCCACGGGGTCTGCTCGTCGGCGTAGTCGCCCGACTGGATCACCGTGGGCGCGATCTGGGAGAGCTTGTCGTAGGTCTCCTTGTTGACGGTCTCGTAGATGGCGATGATCAGGTCGGGCCGTTGCTTGATGATGGCCTCGAAGTTCAGCTCCGCCGAGAACGTGGACAGCTGCTTGCCGCCCAGTGCCGCCTTGACCCACGGGAAGTTCGTGTACTCGTCGAACCACGCGCGCGTGCTGACCGGCACCACACCCAGCGCGAGCGCGAAGTCCTGATCGTTCCATCCGACGGTGACGACCCGGGACGGCCTGGCCTCGATCGTGGTGCTGCCGAACTTGTGGTCGATGGTGACCGGGAACGCGGGATCGGCGGACGCGGCGGCCCGCGGCGCCTCGGCTTGCGTTCCCGCCGAGCACGAGATCAGCGAAGCCGCCAGGAGGACGCCCGGCACAGTGCTGACTAAGGCTCGCCGAAGCGCGCGGAAACTGATCATCTGCGGTCCTTCTGGCCAGGTTATGGGATGCAACTTAGGATAGCATTACCTAACATTGATCATGGGAGCTGAAGATGCAGCGCATCCTGCTCGGCGGGAAGATCCATCGGGCCACCGTGACCCAGGCCGACCTCCACTACGTCGGGTCCATCACCATCGACAAGGTCCTCATGGACGCGGCCGGGCTCATCGAGGGGGAGCAGGTCCACGTCGTGAACATCACCAACGGGTCACGGCTGGTCACGTACGCCATCGAAGGCGAAGCACGTTCGGGCGTCATCGGCATCAACGGGGCCGCCGCCCACCTCGTGTCGCCCGGAGACCTCGTGATCATCATGTCCTTCCTGCATGTGGCCGACGACGAGGCCGGATCGCACGTCCCCTTCGTGGTGCACGTCGACGGGCGCAACCGGATCGTCGACGTCGGGGCCGACCCGGCCGCTCCCGTCCCTGGCTCGGCCACCCAGGTCAGCGGTCGGTGAGATAGCCGCCCATCGTGCGGAAAACCTCCGTGGCGGGCAGGTCCGCACCCGACTCCGTGCGGACCTGCTCGATCACCAGCCCGTGGCCGCGCCCCCTCCGAGCCTCCGGGCCGGCGACGATGACCACTCCGTCGCCTTCACGGATGAACACCCGGCCGGGGGTCCCCCCGTACAGACCCTTCGACACGGACGCCTTCAGCACGCGGATGCGCTCACCCTTGTAGAACGTGAAAGCGTTCGGGTACGGGTCGGACTGCGCGCGCACCAGCCGCTCGATGTCCTCCGCCGGCCAGCTCCAGACGATGCGGCTGTCCTCGACGGACCGTTTGTGGAAGAAGCTCGCCTTCGACCGGTCCTGGGCGACCGGGGCCGCCCGGCCGCTCCCGATGAGCGCGAGCGCGTCCCGCACGATCGGGCGGATCAGCGCCACGGTCCTGTGAAACAGGTCCGTGGCCGTGTCGGAAGGCCCGACGCGTACGGCGCGCTGCAGCACGATGTCGCCGGCGTCCAGCTCCTCGTCCATCAGGTGAGCGGTGACGCCCACCTCCTCCTCCCCGTTGATCAGCGCCCAGATCAGCGGCGAGAAGCCGGCGTAGGCGGGCAGCAGCGAGTCGTGCACGTTCAGGGTGCCGTGGCGGGGCAGCCTGAAGATCTCCGGCGGGATCCAGGTGCGCCAGTTGTTGGCGACGATGATGTCCGGCTCCGCCTCCTTGAGCGCGGTGACGAGCTCGTCGTCCGGCCTGGCGCGTAGCAGCACGGGAACGCCGTGCCCGGCCGCCAGATCGGCCACCGAGTCGTCCCAGATCTTCTCGTAGGCGTGCTCGCTCTTGGGGTGTGTCACGGCGAGCACCACGTCGTGGCCGGATTCCAGCAGTGCCTGCAACGTACGGTGTCCCCAGGTCTGGTAGCCGAACATCGCAACCCGCATGTGCGCCTCCTGTGGCTAGGCCTAATTAGGTGAGCCTAACCTAAATATCAGGATGCGCGAGTCTCGCTCCTTAGGCCTGCTGCGGTATGCGGGAAATGTCGCGAAACTGTCGACATCAGATCATAAAAGGACAGTTGACTGAAGAATTACTGATCAACTACTGTCTAGCAGATTACGGCCAAACAAGCCGCTCCTCCCAGCGGAGCCGTACCGGCACGAGACCCGCGGCGGTAATCCCGCCGAGCGGTCACGTCGTCCCAGTCCATAAGGAAGTGCATGGCCAGTAGTGGTTTCAGCTACGCCGGCCCGGAGGGGCTTGAGCATCTCAAGCGGGCGGGCATGAGAAGCCAGGAAGCGGGCGAGAGCCTCGCCGAGATCCGCAGGTCGTTCGTCACACACGCGAAGGGCGACGTCAACTCGTACGCCCTGATCCAGGACGGCGCGGCGGAACTCGCCAGCGGCTACAACCAGTTCTTCCGCGACCTGTCCGACTCCATGTACCGGCGTGGCAGCGCTCTGAGTAACTGCGGGAGCAACCTGAAGTACTCCGCGGCCAATTACGGCTGGAGCGAGCGCCTCCTCCCGCCCGATGACCCGCCCCCCTTCCGCGAGAACGTCGAGCTGCCCGATCCCGGCACCCTGTCCGTGACGTTCAACGCGACACTCGACCTGCTCGGCCTCGGCGACGACTACGAGCGCAAGCTCCTCGAGATGCAGCAGGCGTGCAAGGACACGGCACGCCGGCTCCGGGCGCTGCAGCCCGACATCGACGCGGTCGAGGACGAGGTCGAGAAGGCGCGATGGGGCGGAGACGCCGCCCAGACCTACCACGCGGCCTGGACGGAGTACGTCAACCCCTCCGGCGGCGGGAGAGACCAGGCCCAGACCCTGGAACAGTGGGCCGCGCGCTCCGAGCACTCCGCCGAGATCCTCGGCAACGCAGTCGACGAGACCCAAAGGTCCAAGCACCTCGTCAAGCGCACCCTGCAGACGCTCGCGGCGATCGGCGTCATCATGGCCGGAGCGGCGATCCTCAACCCGGCGGTACGCGCCTTCCTCGTGCGGATGGCCAAGGCTCTCAGGCAACGCGCCATGCTGGTGATCAAGCTCCTGCGCGCCAGGCTCAAGCTGCTGGGCAAGGGCTTCGGGTCAAGCGTGGCCGCACGCGGCCCGGTGCTGAGCGGATTCATGAAGAACGGGCTTGGTGTCGCCGGCGCCAACTACATTAACTCCTCGATAGCGAACAGCTTTCGGGGCGTCGAAAATCCCTGGGCGATTTCCCCGGGCATGTTGGGCACCCTAGCCTTCCTGTTCGGTCTCGGTGGCGGCTTCGCGCTCGTGAAGAACATAGGCGCGGTCACCAGACTCGCGCAGGCCCACCCCGTGAGGTTCACCATGGGGCTCGAGTTCGGCCTCAACGCCGGCGCGGCCACGGCCCTGAGCATGACGTTCGAAAACAAGAGCTTCGGCGCCGCGCTCAAGGATGGCCTCATCGTCGGAGGAGTCGGTGCGGCCTTCGGCCTGGGAAGCTACGCGGCGCTCCGTGACGCGACCGGCCTGAAGCACCTCGCCTGGCGCAAGGCGAACAAGTGGGGGACCGTGAAGTTCAGTGCGGGCGGCCCGATGTCGGCCACCAACGTCCGCTACGGACGGATTCTGCCAGGGAACCATCTCGCCCAGATGAAGCTCAGCGACGGCACCAAGATCTGGCTCCCGAAGAACGGCCTCACCTACCGGGCCAGGCAGATCGGGCCGATCAACTCCTTCCTGCAGCTGGACCCCTTCTGGAAGAACCGCATCCTCGGCCTTATTCCCGGAACGATCAACTACACCCTGGTGCCCCGCGGTCAGAGCGAGCCCGTCGACCTGACGATCCCCGACTACCGGAACTGGGACCACGGCTCCAATGCCGAGCCGCCGCGGTCCGGCTCCGGGCAACCGCCCGGCGCCACCACGCACACGGTGCGATCCGGCGACACGCTGGAGGCGATCGCTCAGCGCGAATACGGCAGCGCGCGCTACGCGTCGCTCCTCCAGCAGGCCAACTGGCAGCTCGACGGCATCAATCAGGGCCACCTGTCCCCCGGCCAGCAGCTGGTGATCCCGGAACTCGAGAAAGAGAAGGTTTCCTAGGACGAAACCCGGACGGCGCCTCACCGGCGTGCACACGAGGCGCCGTCCCGGGTCACCGGCGCCTGTCCCGGGAGCCGTCCGCGGACGCCGCGCCGGCGCCGGTTCCGGCATCGAGATCCGGGAAGGCATCGAAGACCTTCTCCTCCGCCTTCGCGACGACCGCGCGCCGGGCCTCGCGGACGGCTGCCAGAATGTCCTCCGCCAGCACGTGACTGTCCAGCCGCATGGCACGGCCCCCGATGCCGATCTCGCGGACGCGTCCGCGCGCGTCCGCGGTCGCCGTGACGTGCCCGGACGCATTCGCGCCCGTGCCGGTCACGCTCTCCAGCTCGCCGTACTGCTTCTCCAGGAAATCGGGCACCCGCGACTCGTCTTCGTCCGCCACTTCATCCGCCACGGAGCCAGAGCCGGACATCTCCAAGAGCCGGCGGAGAACGGCGCCCACAGCCCGCCCGTCCCGGTCGGTCGCCAGGCTCTCGCCGAGCGGGTCAGAGGTGATCGAGGAAAGCCTGGCGCCGTCCAGGATCTCCTGCGCCTGCCGTTGTGCGTCCCGTTGCGCCGCGCTGAGCACCGCGGCCACATCCTCGGCGAGACGACCCGCGTCACGCCGCATCACGCGCGGATCGAGAGCGAGCGAAACGATCGCACCCTCGGCGTCGGCCCTTGCCCTGACCATCCTGTCGGCACTCTCGCCGACCCCGACGATGTCCCGATCGCGATCCCGCGCTGCCAAGGATTCCCGCACCATCTGTTCGACTTTGCCGTTGATCGCGGCCATGATCTCGCGATCGTCGTCCTGGCCGGAGAGCGTAGCCATGCGGCACTCCAATGATCATGCGTCCCTGTCAGCCCGCCAGTTTAGGGCACCCGATATGTCCAACCCCCACAGTCCGGATGACGGCCGAACGCGTACGCGACCCGGCACCTGCACCCTCTCGGCCCTCTTGGACGGCTCCGCATGTGGGCGGGCTTCCCGTCCCGGGCGGGTGCGCCGTTCCCCGAACGCCAGGAGGGACACGCCGTACGACTCGGGCGACCGGCCGGTGGACGAGGCCCCGGGCGAAGAGCACACGCTCAGTGCGGGGACCGGCGCCGGCAGTGGCTGCGCGGTGGAGGTGCCGGAAGCGGGATTCGAACCCGCACGCCCTTTCGAGCAGACGCTTTTGAGGCGTCCATGTCTGCCATTCCATCATTCCGGCTGATTTTCCGGACTTGTCCGGATCAATGCTACGCTCCGCCGCCGAAGATGATCAGCAACGGTGGCAGCGTGGATCTAATCTACCGGACGTCTGTACTCTTGCGCTCGTGAGTACGCAGCGGCGAGTAGTGATCGCGGAAGACGAGGCCCTGATCCGCCTCGACCTCAAGGAGATGCTCCAGGAGGACGGCTACGTCGTCGTGGGCGAGGCCGGTGACGGCGAGCAGGCGATCCGGCTGGCCGCGGAGCTGAGACCCGATCTCGTCATTCTCGACGTCAAGATGCCCGTGCTCGACGGCATCTCCGCGGCCGAGCGCATCGTGGGCGAGCGCATCGCCCCGTGCCTCATCCTGACCGCGTTCTCCCAGCGTGACCTGGTCGAACGGGCCAGGGACGCGGGGGCGATGGCCTACCTGGTCAAGCCGTTCACGAAGGCGGACCTGGTGCCCGCCATCGAGATGGCGGTCAGCAGGCACGAGGAGATGGTGGCGCTGGCCGCCGAGGTGTCGAGCCTGTCGGAGCGGCTGGAGACGCGGAAGCTGGTCGAGCGCGCCAAGGGGCAGCTGATGACGCAGCACGGCTGGAGCGAGCCCCAGGCGTTCAGGTGGATCCAGAAGGCGTCGATGGACCGGCGGCTGAGCATGCGGGAGGTTGCTCAGATCGTTATAGACGACGCGGCCGAGCGGGGCTGAGGCGCCCCGCACCACGGGATGTGACCCGTGGCGCCGCGGCCGGGGCGGAGACCCCGGGTTCCGCGTCGCGCTCCCCGGCTGCGCGATCGCGGGCCGCCTCCGAATTCCCTTATGTCCCACGATTCCCAAGTATTACGGCCCTGCCTCGAAATTTCGGGTCAGGGCCGTTCCTGTGTGATGTCTCCGTAACTGTGGCGGAACATCCCATTACTATGGGTATTTAGGACATTACGAATCAGCATAAAAGCCGCGTAACAACCCCTGGACGTCCCATCTGAGAGGCATGCTGAGCTGGGAGAACCCGGCGAAGGGGACGTTCCTTCGCTGAGATTGGGGGAGACTTTTTTATGATCCGTATTGCTCCAGCGGGACGCCTGCTGGCCGTCGCGGCCGCGGCGAGCCTGGCCCTGACGGCCTGTGGCGGCGGTGGTGGCGACACGTCGGCGCAGGAGCCCGCGCCGGGATCGTCGTCCGCCGCGTCCTCGGCACCCGCGGCGAAGGGCGACGGCACGCTGACCCTCGGCACGGTGTTGCCGCAGACGGGCTCGCTGGCGTTCCTCGGCCCGCCCGAGTTCGCCGGCGTCGACCAGGCCGTCAAGGAGATCAACGACGCCGGGGGAGTGCTCGGCAAGCCGGTCAAGACGATCCACACCGACTCGGGTGACACGACGACCAACATCGCGTCGCAGTCGGTGGACAAGCTGCTGGCGCAGAAGGTGGACGCGATCGTGGGAGCGGCGTCGTCGTCGGTGTCGGAGTCCATCATCGACAAGGTCACGGGCGCCGGCGTGGTGCAGTTCTCGCCGGCCAACACCTCCGACGCGTTCACCACGATCAAGGACAACGGCCTCTACTTCCGTACGGCGCCGCCGGACAGGCTGCAGGGCCGCGTGCTGGGCGACCTGATCGCCGCCGACGGCAACGACACCATCGGCATCCTGGCCATGCAGGACTCCTACGGCTCCGGCCTGGCCGACCAGGTCACCAAGACCGCCGAGGCAGCGGGTGCGAGCGTCGTGGAGCGGGTCGACTACGACCCGAAGGCGCCGGAGTTCTCCGCCGACGTGGCGCGGATCAAGGCGAAGAACCCGAAGGCGGTCGTGCTGATCGGCTTCGAGGAGGGCGCCAAGGTCATCGCGGAGCTGGTCAAGCAGGGCCTGTCGGCCGACAAGGTCAAGTGGTACATGGTGGACGGCAACATGTCGAACACCAACTACGTGAAGATGCCCAAGGGCACGCTCACGGGCGTCAAGGGCACCATCCCGGGCGCCGAGGCCCCTGACGACTTCAGGAAGAAGCTCAAGAAGCTCGATGCCGAGCTCGACGACTTCACGTACTCGGCGGAGTCGTACGACGCGGCGAACCTGATCGCCCTGGCCGCCGAGGCGGCGAAGGACGACTCCGGCGCGTCGATCGCGGGCAAGCTGGCCGAGGTCAGCAAGGGCGGCGAGAAGTGCAAGATCTTCAAGGAGTGCGCCGCCCTGCTGAAGGAGGGCAAGGACATCGACTACGACGGCGTCAGCGGCCCGGTCGAGTTCAACGACGCCGGTGACCCGGCGGTCGCCACCATCGGCATCTACCAGTACGGCGAGAACAACACCTACGACACCAAGGCGCTGGAGTACCGCACCGGCAACATCGAGGGCTGACCTCCGGCTTCGGCCGCTGAGCGACCCGCCGCACGGCGGGTCGCTCAGCGGCCGAAGCCGCACGCCCTGAACGCGTACCCGATCAGGCGGTCCTGCAGCGGTTTGGGCGGCGCCACGATGACCACCCGCTCCTCGCCTCCGTCGATGGCGGCCCGCACGGGGAACTGGAAGGCTTTCTTGGCCTCGCCGAACGCGTGGCCGTCGCAGCGTGCGGGGGTGAGCTCGATCGGCACCTCCAGGCGCTGCTCGGCGGCCCGCAGCAGGCCCAGGCGCGGGCCGTCGTAGGCTACGTTGTAGTGCGTCGTGCCGCCCATGGCGGCCAGCGTCACCGCTCCCGCGCCGCGCCGCGTGACGACCAGGTCGCCGCGCATGACCTTGCCCGACTCCGTCCACTCCCGGCCGAACTCGATGCGCACGGCCTGCTTGATGAGGAACTCCGAGCACTCGTCGCGCAGCAGCCTGGCCAGCAGCGGGTCGGGGTGGGGCAGCTCGAAGGCGACCTTGCGCAGCGGCTCCGAGCCGGTGCGGAGGTGGGCCACGACGGTGGCGGGCCGCACCTGGGGCAGGCCGTCGGGTGAGCAGTTGGCGGCGCCGTACGGGATGGGCAGGTCGGTGCGCTCGGTCCTGCCGATGGCGGCGCCGGCTCTGCTCGCGGGCACCGTACGGAAAGACGGCGTCACCAGCTGGACGTCGGCGAAATAGACGGGGGTGTCGCGGGTGTTGCGCACGGCCACCTGGAGCCGGTGTGCCGGTTCGTCGGAACGCCATTGCCCGAGCGTGACGGAGACGCCGGCGGGTGGCCCCGACGGAGCCTCGGGAGGGGGTTCCGAGGAGCCGCACCCGGCGAGAAGGGCCACCACGGCCAAGAATGTGGTACTACGCTTCACCTGACGCACATTAAGCCTGCTTCCGCAGGTCCCGTAAGTTGAGGACTGATTACGACTCCGCATCCAAGTGCCGACAGTTCCTCGCGGCATCTGGTTGGAGCATGCGACAGTTTTGTACGTTTCCGTCATTCGATCGGGAACGTTCGGCGGTGCTGACGGATCCCCGGCCTGAAATGAAGGAGACACTTCATGATCCGCATTGCTCCCGTGGGACGGGCGCTGGCTGTCGCGGCTGCCACCAGCCTGGCCCTGACAGCCTGCGGTGGTGGCGGCGACACGGCCACGCAAACCTCCGAAAGTGCCGCGCCCGCCTCATCCTCGTCGGCGCCGGCCGCGGCGAAGGGTGACGGCACGCTCACCCTCGGCACGCTGCTGCCCCAGACCGGTTCGCTGGCGTTCCTCGGCCCGCCCGAGTTCGCCGGGGTCGATCTCGCGCTCAAGGAGATCAACGAGGCCGGGGGAGTGCTCGGCAAGCCCGTTGAGAAGTTCGACACCGACTCGGGTGACACGACGACCAACATCGCGTCCCAGTCGGTGGACAAGCTGCTGGCGCAGAAGGCCGACGCCATCATCGGCGCCGCGTCGTCGTCGGTGTCGGAGTCGGTGATCGACAAGATCACGGGCGCCGGCGTGGTGCACTTCTCGCCCGCCAACACCTCCGACAAGTTCACCACGATCAAGGACAACGGCCTCTACTTCCGCACCGCGCCGCCGGACAAGCTGCAGGGCCGCGTGCTGGGCGACCTGGTGGTGTCCGACGGCAACGACACGGTCGCCATCATGGCGATGCAGGACTCGTACGGCACCGGCCTGGCCGACCAGGTGGAGAAGACCGTCACCGACGCCGGCGCCCAGGTGGTCGAGCGGGTCGACTACGACCCGAAGGCGCCCGACTTCTCCGCCGACGTCGCCAAGATCAAGGCGAAGAACCCGAAGGGCATCGTCCTGATCGGCTTCGAGGAGACCGCTAAGGTCATCGGCGAGCTCGTCAAGCAGGGCATGCCGGCCAGCAAGCACAAGTGGTACATGGTCGACGGCAACATGTCGAACACCAACTACGCGAAGATGCCCAAGGGCACGCTCACGGGCGTCAAGGGCACCTACCCCGGCGCCTCGGCTCCCGACGCGTTCAGGAAGAACCTCCTCGAGGTCGACCCCAAGCTCGAGGACTACACCTACGCTCCCGAGTCCTACGACGCGGCCAACCTGATCGCGCTGGCCGCCGAGGCCGCCAAGAGCGACGCGGGCGCCGACATCGCGGCCAAGCTGGCCGAGGTCAGCAAGGGCGGCGAGAAGTGCAAGAACTTCAAGGAGTGCGTCGACCTGCTGAAGGCCGGCAAGGACATCGACTACGACGGCGTCAGCGGCCCGGTGGAGTTCAACGACGCCGGTGACCCGGCCGTCGCCACCATCGGCATCTACCAGTACGGCGACAACAACAAGTACCCGGTCAAGGCGCTCGAGTACCGCACCGGCAACATCGAGGGCTGACCAGCACCCGCGTGACGGAGAAGGGCCCGGTCGTCAGGACCGGGCCCTCCTGCTGTCATCCGCAGCCGGCCACGATCTGGTCGGCGGCCGCGCGGTAGCGCTTCAGCAGCGCCACCCGCCGCTCGCGCGGGACGTCGTTCTTGGACAGCCCCGCGGTCGTCGTCTCGACGGTCTCCACGGCCCCGCTCAGCGAGCCGGGCAGCCGGCCGCCGAACTCCCGCGTGATGCCGTGCACCTCCGCCAGGCGGCCGGTCAGGGCGTCCTCGAAGTGCTGGCGGTCCTCCTGGCCCTTCGGCCCCAGCATGAGGCCCGCGTACCCGATGGCGGACACCACGCGGGCGCAGGGGCTGTCGGTGGGATCGCCTCCGGTGCTGTACTTGCCCGCCGACGAGGCTGCGTCCTGGCAGCCGACGAGCAGGACGGGGAGCATGAGCGCGACTGTCGCAAAACGTTTCACACCGATCATTAAAGAACGGCGAAGGGGCTCACCGGGAGCCCCTTCGCCGTTTTAGCGAACGATCGTGGGATTTACGCCTTGGCCAGCGTGCCGAGGTAGAGCTCGATGACCTTGGGATCGTTGGCGAGCTGCCGACCGGTGCCGGTGTAGGCGTTGCGGCCCTGGTCGAGGACATAGCCGCGGTGGCAGATCTGCAGGCAGCGGCGCGCGTTCTGCTCCACCATGATGACCGTCACGCCCGCCTTGTTGATCTGCTGGGCCTGGATGAAGACCAGGTCCTGCAGCTTGGGCGACAGACCGGCGGACGGCTCGTCGAGCAGCAGCACCGAGGGCTCGGTCATCAGGGCCCTGGCCATCGCCACCATCTGCCGCTCGCCGCCGGACAGGGACCCGGCGCGCTGCTTGCGCCGCTCCCTGAGGGCGGGGAACAACTCGGACACGAACGCGAAGCGCTCCTTGAACTTCCCCGGGGTCTGGAAGGCGCCCATCTCGAGGTTCTCCTCGATGGTGAGGCTGGGGAAGACGTTGTTGGTCTGCGGGACGTAGCCGACCCCGCGGGAGACCAGCGTGTGCGCCTTCATGTTCGTGATGTTCTCACCCTTGAGCAGCACCGTGCCGCTGCGGATGTTGACCAGCCCGAACATGGCCTTGAGCAGCGTCGACTTCCCGGCGCCGTTGGGGCCGATGATGCCGATCAGCTCGCCGTCTTTGACGTAGAGGTCGGAGCCGTTGAGGATGTTGACGCCCGGCAGGTAGCCGGCGATCAGCTCGTCGCACCGGAGCACGGCGTCCTCGGCGCCTTCCAGATGCGCGCTGCGGTCGGTGACGGCCGCCTTCGACTCTGGGCCGGCGTTCACTTCTGCGTCTCCTCTTCGATTTCGGCCTCCAGCGCCGCCTCAGCCTCCTGCAGCTGCGCCTCCAGCTCGCCCTCGGACAGCGGCGCGTCGTGGTGGGCGCCCAGGTAGGCGTCGATCACACGCTGGTCGGACATGATCGTCGAGGGCGGGCCCTCGGCGATGACCGCGCCCTGGGCCATGACGATCACCCAGTCGCTGATGTCACGGACCATGTCCATGTCGTGCTCCACGAACAGCACCGTCATGCCTTGCTCGCGCAGGTCCTTGACGTGGCCGAGCAGCGACTGCGTCAGCGCCGGGTTGACGCCCGCCATGGGCTCGTCGAGCATGACCAGCTCGGGGTTCACCATGAGCGCGCGGGCCATCTCCAGCAGCTTGCGCTGGCCGCCGGACAACGATCCGGCGAAGTCGTCGCGCTTGGCGTCGAGCTTGAAGCGGGCCAGCAACTCCTCGGCCCGCTCGGTGATCTCGTCTTCCTGGGCACGCCACACGCGCGGCACGAGCGCACGCCAGAAGTTCTCGCCCTTCTGCTTCTGGGCGCCGAGGCGCATGTTCTCCAGCACCGTCAGGCGCGAAAGCGCCTTGGTGAGCTGGAACGTGCGCACCATGCCGCTTCTGGCCACCTTGTGGGCGGGAACGCCGTTCATGGACCGCCCGTTGAACGTCCACGAGCCGGCGTCGGCCGTGTCGAAGCCGGTGAGCTGGTTGAAGAACGTGGTCTTGCCGGCGCCGTTGGGGCCGATCAGCGCCGTGATGGAGCCGCGCTGGATCTCCACGTGGCCGACGTCGACGGCGGTCAGGCCGCCGAAGCGCCGGACGACGTGGTCCACCACGAGGATGGGGTCGGGCTTGGGCACGCCGGGATCGCGCGCCAGGTCCTTGAAGGCGGCCAGGGCGGCGGCTTTGCGGTCGGTGCTCATGGTCTCAGCGTGCATCGATTGCGATCTCCCTCTTGTCGCCGAAGATGCCCTGTGGCCGGTAGACGAGCAACAGGATCAGACCGGCGCCTACCAGGATCCAGCGCAGCGCGCCGACCTGGTTGGTGTCCATGAAGGTGATGTACCCCACGCGGACCGCCTCGGAGAGCACGCCGTAGATGAGCACGAGCAGGACCCAGAAGAGCATCGAGCCGATGACCGGGCCGAGCACGCGGGCCGCGCCGCCGAGGATGACCATCGTGTACATGTAGAACGTCGTCTCGGTGCCGAACACGTCGGGCTGCACCGAGGCATAGCCCAGACCGTAGATGAAGCCGCCGAGGCTGCCGATGACGCCGCCCAGCACCAACGCCTGCATCTTGTAGGAGAAGACGCTCTTGCCCAGGCTGCGCACGGCGTCCTCGTCCTCGCGGATGGCCTTGAGCACGCGGCCCCACGGGCTCTTCATCAGCAGGTGGACTATGAGGCAGGCCAGGGCGATCAGCACCCAGCCGACGGTGATCACCCACATCGTGCGGTGGTTGAAGAACAGCGGGATGGGGCCGAGGTTGAAGCCGTAGTTTCCCGTGGGATAGGGGTTGAGCGCGTAGAAGCCCTCGGTGAAGCCGCGGTGGCCGTCGGAGCCGCCGAAGACGTCCTTGAACTGCACCGAGCGGAAGACGAGCCGGACGATCTCGGCCGCCGCGATGGTGACGATGGCCAGATAGTCGGCGCGCAACTGGAGCGTCGGTATGCCCAGCAGGAACGCCAGGATCACCGCCGCGATCAGGCCGAAGATGATGCCCGCCCAGAACGGCATGCCCAGGACGACGACGGTGACCGCCAGGCCGTAGCCGGCCACGCCCATGAACGCGGCCTGGCCGAAGTTGAGCAGGCCGGTGTAGCCGAAGTGCACGTTGAGACCGATGGCGGCGATGCCGTACAACACCGTCTCGACGCCGACCGCGGACTTGATGGTGGTGCTGAAGATCGTGATCCAGTCCATTCTGATCCTCCCCCGATCAGCCGATCCGCTCGCGGCGGCCGAGGATGCCCTGCGGCCGGACGAGGAGCACGATGATGAGAACGGCCAGCGCGCCGACGCTCTTGAGCTCCGGCGGCACCCACAGTGTCGAGACCTGGATGAACAGGCCGACCACCAGTGACCCGATCAGCGCGCCGAACGCGGTGCCGAGACCGCCGAGCGTCACGCCGGCGAAGATGAGCAGGAGCATCTCCTGTCCCATCGTGTATTTCAGGTTCTGGGAGAGGCCGAGCATGATGCCCGCGAGTGCGGCGATGGCGCCGCCCGAGGTCCAGATGATCCGGACGACCCGGTCGACGTTGATGCCGGAGGACGCCGCGAGCGCCGGGTTGTCGGCCACCGCGCGCGCCGCCTTGCCGGTGCGGGTGCGCAGCAGGGCGATGCCGACGATGATCAGCACGACCAGCTCGATGCCCATGGCGACGAAGTTCTTCGGCGCGGCCGAGATCGGCCCCACCTGCACGCCCGGCTGGGCGTTGTACTGGGTGTACGCCTCGGTCTGGCCCCCGAAGACGATGAGGAACAGGTAGCGCAGGAAGAGCGCGACGCCGATCGAGATGATCATCATGGCGATGATGCCGGTGCCGCGCCTGCGCAGTTGCCCCCAGAAGAAGCGGTCCTGGAGGTAGCCGAGCAGGCCGGCGACGATGACGGCGATGGCGGCGGCGGGGATGAGGCCGAGCCCCATGCCCGCGTTGAACCCGTAGGCGAGGATCGCGCCGAGGGTGACCAGCTCGCCGTGGGCGAAGTTGGTCAGGCCGGTCGTGCCGTAGATGAGCGAGAGGCCGAGCGCGGCCAGGGCGATGATCAGGCCGAGGTTGAACCCCTCGAAGGTGAGCTGCGCGGCGCGGGTCCAGAACGCGCTGTTGTCGTCGCTCTGCTGCCCCTGGTCCTGGCCGCCGCCCTTCGGCTGGAGCGGGAAGAGGGCGGTGGAGCAGTTGCCCTCATAGACGCTCAGCGTGCGGACGTTCGTGCCGCCCCGCGCCTCGGCGTTCTGCGGCAGGCTGCCGACATCCAGGGTGACCTTGTACCTGCCCGGATCCTCGACCTGGACATCCCATCTGCCCTGAGCGTCGGTGGTGGCCTCCGCGACGGGTTTGCCGTCCTCGGTGGTCACGGAGATTCTGGCGCCGTTCACTGGCTGGCCTTGGAAGTTGAGTGTTCCCCTCAAGCCCTGGCAGTCGGCGGGCCCCGCATGGGCGGGGCCGGCGAGCAGGAAGATGAGTCCACCCAGGAAGGCCGTGAACGCGATCACGGCTCTGCGCAATGGTGCTCCCTCGAAAATAGGTCAAGGCGGGGTTGTGCCCCTCCATCTCGACACGCGCGCATCGCAGGCACAACTGGGATGCAATGGCGGGAGCCTATTCTGGGTGCGCCCGTTTCAGTATCGTTCGTCACCAATTAGTGACATGTGTGTGTCACTGATGTGAGGAAACAACGAGGCAGGTCAGGGGCTAAATCGGGGGAGACACCTGGCATGTGCGGAAAACGATGGAATAACGATCGCAGGTGGATGTTGACGAGCCCGCGGGGCGGCCTTTGGGACCGTGTAAGGCTTCCCCGGCCGTACACGTTTTCTACTGGGCCTCCCCGCGGGGCTCTGTTCGGACAACCGTAGCGACCCGCGGGGGGCACGTGCAAAGGATGCGCCCAAGTGACCGGTGTGTCAGCGGTCGCGCAGCAGGCAGGTGAGGCGCGAGGTGCAAACGCGACGCCCCTGCTCGTCGCTGATCACGATCTCGTACGTCGCCAGCGTGCGGCCGGCGTGCAACCTGGTCGCGACGCCGGTCACATGGCCGGAGGTCGCGGAGCGGTGGTGGGTGGCGCTGATCTCGATGCCCACGGCGATGCGCTCGGGCCCCGCGTGGATGGCCGCCGCCACCGAGCCCAGGGTCTCGGCCAGCACCACAGACGCCCCGCCGTGCAGCAGCCCGTACGGCTGCGTGTTGCCCTCGACCGGCATCCGGCCCGTCACCCGCTCCGGTGTGGCCTCGAGGAACTCGACGCCCATCCGCTCGGGAAGCGTGCCCGCGTGCATGTCGCCGACCATCGCTACGTCCATGGGGTTGGTCTGTGTCAAAGGGACGCCTCCACTCTTCCGAGCTCAGGTTTTCTGTCGCAGACGCAGACTAGGCTGCGGGTGTGCCGAAGAGTGAAGTGACCCCCAGCCGCCCGTGCCTGTTGCTGCTTGACGGGCATTCCCTGGCCTATCGCGCGTTCTACGCGCTCAAGGACGCCAACCTGATGACCACCGACGGTCAGCACACCGAGGCGGTCTACGGGTTCACCTCGATGTTGACCAACATCCTGCGCGACGAGCAGCCGACCCACGTGGCGGTGGCCTTCGACAGGTCGGAGCCGACGTTCCGCCATGAGGAATACTCCGACTACAAGGCCAACAGGAGCGAGACGCCGGAAGACTTCCGCGGGCAGATGCAGCTGATCTTCGAGCTGCTCGACACGCTGCGCATCCCGCGGCTGTCCAAGGCGGGCTTCGAGGCCGACGACCTCATCGCCACGCTGGCCACCCGCGCCTCCGCGGAGGGGATGAACGTCCTGATCGTCACCGGCGACCGCGACGCGCTCCAGCTGGTCGACGAGAACGTCACCGTCCTGATGATCCGGCGCGGCATCAGCGACATGACCAGGTTCACGCCCGAGGCGGTCCAGGAGAAATACGGCCTGACGCCCGCGCAATACCCCGACTTCGCGGCGCTGCGCGGCGACCCCAGCGACAACCTGCTGAGCATCCCGAGCGTGGGGGAGAAGACCGCGGCCAAGTGGGTGCGCGAGTTCGGCTCGCTGACCGCGCTGGTCGACCGGGTCGACGAGGTCAAGGGCAAGGTCGGCGACAAGCTGCGCGAGCACGTCGCCCAGGTGCTGATGAACCGTCGGCTCACCGAGCTGCTGCGCGACGTCCCGCTGGAGGTCGAGCCCGGCGCGCTCAGCCAGGGCACGTGGGAGCGCGAGGAGATCAACAAACTGTTCGACACCCTGCAGATCCGCGGCGAGCTGCGCGAGCGGGTGTTCAAGGTGCTCGGCACCGGCGAGCAGGAGCCCGAGCAGGGCTTCGAGGTCGAGACCGTGCTGCTCGGCCCCGACCGCGTCGCGGGCTGGCTGTCGGCGCTGCCCGCCGGCCGCGCGGGCCTGGCGTTCAAGGGCGCCTACGGCAGCGGCAGCGGGCGCGTCGAGGGCATCGCCATCGCCTCGCCCGACGGCACGGCCGCCCACATCGACCCCGTCAAGCTCACCGAGGCCGACGAGACGGCCCTGCGCGCCTGGCTGGGCGACGACGCCCGCCCCAAGGCCGTCCACGACGCCAAGGGCCCCATCCTGGCCCTCTGGGCGCAGGGCATGGAGCTGCGCGGCCTGAGCTGCGACACCGCGCTGGCCGCCTACCTCGCCATGCCGGGGCAGCGCACGTTCGCCCTGGAAGACCTGGCCAGGCGCTACCTCAACCGCGACCTGCGCGCCGAGGAGGAGTCCAACGGGCAGGCCGCGCTGTTCGGCGACGACGAGGACGCGCCGGCCAAGGACCTCGCGCTGCGCGCCCACGCCGTGCGCGAGCTGGCCGACTCCCTGGAGAGCTTCCTGGCCGGGAGGGGCGGCACCCAGCTCATGGCCGACGTGGAGCTGCCGCTGCTGTCGGTGCTGGCCGAGATGGAGCGCGCCGGCATCGCCGTCGACAGCGAATACTTCGCGGGCCTGGAGGCCGAGTTCGGCGCCGCCGTCAAGCACGCCGTGGAGGAGGCGCACCGCGCGGTCGGCGAGCAGTTCAACCTCGGCTCGCCCAAGCAGCTGCAGGAGATCCTCTTCGTCCGGCTCAACCTGCCCAAGACGAAGAAGATCAAGACCGGCTGGAGCACCGACGCCGACCAGCTCGCCTGGCTGGCCACCCAGACCGAGCACGAGCTGCCCACGATCATGCTGCGCCACCGCGACCAGGCCAAGCTCCGCATCACCGTGGAGGGCCTGATCAAGGAGATCGCCGACGACGGGCGCATCCACACCACGTTCAACCAGACCATGGCCGCCACGGGCCGGCTCTCGTCGGAGAAGCCCAACCTGCAGAACATCCCGATCCGCACCGCCGAGGGCCGCCGGATCCGGCAGGGCTTCGTGGTCGGCGAGGGCTACGAGACGCTGCTGACGGCCGACTACAGCCAGATCGAGCTGCGCATCATGGCCCACCTGTCGGGCGACGAGTCGCTGATCGAGGCGTTCGAGTCGGGCCACGACTTCCACCAGGCCACCGCCGCCCGGGTGTTCGACCTGCCGCCCGAGCAGATCGACGGTGAGCTGCGCGCCCGCATCAAGGCGATGAACTACGGCCTGGCCTACGGCCTGTCCGACTTCGGGCTGGCCCAGCAGCTCAACATCCCGGTGGCCGAGGCCCGGGCGCTGAAGGAGGAATACTTCACCGAGTTCGGCGGCGTGCGCGACTTCCTGCACGCCATCGTCCAGCAGGCCCGCGCCGACGGCTACACCGAGACCATCATGGGCCGCCGCCGCTACCTCCCCGACCTCACCAGCGACAACCGCCAGCGCCGCGAGATGGCCGAGCGCATGGCGCTCAACGCCCCCATCCAGGGCTCGGCGGCCGACATCATCAAGGTCGCCATGCTGCACGTGCGCCAGGCCCTCGGCGAGGCGGGGCTGGCCTCCCGGATGCTGCTGCAGGTCCACGACGAGCTGGTGTTCGAGGTGGCGCCCGGCGAGCTGGAGCCGCTCACGCAGCTCGTGTGCGACCAGATGAACGCCGCCTACCACCTGCGCGTGCCGCTGGAGGTCTCCGTGGGCGTCGGGCGCACCTGGGAGGACGCCGGCCACTGACGCCGAGGGCCGCCCGCCTTGGGAGATCTGCACTAGCCTGATCGTGTTTCTCACCCGAGCGGCCCGGGAGTTCTGTGCGGTTACCAGCGTCCCTCACGCGGATCATCGGCGTTGCGAACGTGGTGGTGATATCGGTGGCCATCGTCGGGCTCAGCCTGTTACCGGAGGAGCCGCGGCCGCACGCGCGGCCGGACACCACGGCCGAGGCCGGCGACAGCCCTCCGCCGCCCAGCCCGTCGCCGGTGGGCCAGCCGCCCGGCGTCGTGTCCACGCCCGAGTTCGCCCGCCAGGTGGGCGCCAACGAGGCGGGCCTGGTGCCGGTCCTGATGTACCACCGGATCGTCGCCGATCGGATGGCGGCCATCGACAGAACCCCCGCCCAGCTCAGGAAGGAGCTGGAGCGGCTGGCGAAGGAGGGCTACGTGCCGATCACCGCCAGGGAGTTCGCCACCGGCGACATCAGGGTCCCCGCGGGGAGGTTCCCGGTGGTGCTCACGTTCGACGACGGTCACCCCAGCCACTTCGCCCTCGACGCCGCAGGCAACCCGGCGGCGGGCACGGCCGTGGCCGTGATCCAGGAGGTGGCCAGGAAACACCCGTCCTTCCGGCCGGTGGCCACGTTCTGGATCAACAAGGAGCCGTTCGGGTTGCGCGACACGCCGTCGCAGGCGGCGGCGGTGCGGTGGCTGGTCGACCATGGCTACGAGGTCGCCAACCACACCTGGAGCCACCCCGACCTGCGGGCGATCAAGCGGCGGAAGGTGCGCGAGCAGATCGTCCGGCTCGAACGCCTGCTCAAGAAGCTCGGCGTGCCGTCCTCCAGGACCTTGGCGCTGCCGTACGGCTCGCTGCCCCGCGGGAAGAAACCCGCTCGGGTCGGGGCGTGGGACGGCACGCGTTATGATTTCGCAGGCGTGTTCCTCGCCGGAGCCGAGCCGTCACTTTCGCCCTACGCGAAAAAATTCGACCGGGGAGCGATCCAGCGCATCCAGAGCAACGCCAAGAAGGGCGAGTGCCGCAAGTGGTGCTCGCAACACTGGCTCGACTGGCTGCGTAAGCACCCTGGTGAGCGCTACGTCTCCGACGGCGACCCCGACCGGATCTCCATACCGAAGAAACTTCGCGGTAATATCGAGGCCAAGCGAGGGCTCCAGGTCATCGCGTACTGACGCCACCCTGGATTGACCCCGTGGCCAAGGTCTCATATGCTGATCGCTGCGCTGTGGGCTCGCGCGCGCCTCAGACGGAGCGGGCTCGCGCTCGGTCACGTCGATGTCGTCATTCCTCGGCTTGATGCGGAAGAGGGCCTGCCGCGCATCCGCCACATCGACACCCTGTCCGCGTTCGGAGCAATTCCACACATGACGTCCAGCACTGAGGCCACCTCGAGCACCCCGCAGGTAGCGGTCAACGACATCGGGTCCGAGGAAGCCTTCCTCGCAGCGATCGACGAGACCATCAAGTACTTCAACGACGGCGACATTGTCGAGGGCACCGTCGTCAAGGTCGATCGAGACGAGGTCCTTCTCGATATCGGCTACAAGACCGAGGGTGTCATCCCCTCGCGCGAGCTTTCGATCAAGCACGATGTCGACCCTGCTGACGTCGTGGAGGTCGGCGAACACGTCGAGGCCCTGGTTCTCCAGAAGGAGGACAAAGAGGGTCGCCTGATCCTGTCCAAGAAGCGCGCCCAGTACGAGCGCGCCTGGGGCACGATCGAGAAGATCAAGGACGAGGACGGCATCGTCACCGGCACCGTCATCGAGGTCGTCAAGGGTGGTCTCATCCTCGACATCGGCCTCCGTGGCTTCCTCCCGGCGTCCCTGGTCGAGATGCGGCGTGTCCGCGACCTGCAGCCGTACGTCGGCCGCGAGCTCGAAGCCAAGATCATTGAGCTCGACAAGAACCGCAACAACGTGGTCCTGTCGCGCCGTGCCTGGCTTGAGCAGACGCAGTCCGAGGTTCGCCAGACGTTCCTCAACACCCTCCAGAAGGGCCAGGTCCGCAAGGGCGTCGTGTCCTCGATCGTCAACTTCGGCGCCTTCGTCGATCTCGGCGGCGTCGACGGTCTGGTCCACGTGTCCGAGCTGTCCTGGAAGCACATCGACCACCCGTCCGAGGTCGTCGAGGTGGGCCAGGAGGTCACGGTCGAGGTCCTCGACGTCGACATGGAGCGCGAGCGCGTCTCCCTGTCGCTCAAGGCCACCCAGGAAGACCCGTGGCAGCAGTTCGCCCGCACCCACCAGATCGGCCAGGTCGTGCCGGGCCGCGTCACCAAGCTGGTGCCGTTCGGCGCGTTCGTCCGGGTCGAGGAGGGCATCGAGGGCCTGGTCCACATCTCCGAGCTGGCCGAGCGCCACGTGGAGATCCCGGAGCAGGTCGTCCAGGTCGGCGACGAGATCTTCGTGAAGATCATCGACATCGACCTCGACCGCCGTCGCATCAGCCTGTCGCTGAAGCAGGCCAACGAGGGTGTCGGCACCGAGGTCGAGTTCGACCCGACCCTCTACGGCATGGCGGCCACCTACGACGACCAGGGCAACTACATCTACCCCGAGGGCTTCGACCCGGAGACCGGCGAGTGGCTCGAGGGCTTCGACAAGCAGCGTGAGGAGTGGGAGCGGCAGTACGCCGAGGCCCAGCAGCGCTTCGAGGCCCACAGGAAGCAGATCGAGGAGGCCCGCAAGGCCGAGGCGGAGGCCGGCGAGGCCGCTCCCTCGTCCTACAGCGGCGACTCGCCTGCCCAGTCGGGCGGCGGCTCGTCGTCGGCTCCCGCCAGCGGCGCGCTCGCCTCTGACGAGGCGCTCGCGGCCCTGCGCGAGAAGCTCGCCGGCGGCCAGAGCTGACGTCCTCCTGAGTGAGGCTGCGGCTCGATCCCTGGCCTGACCGGAAAGCCCCGTACGGATGGATGACCCGTGCGGGGCTTTCCGCATGCGGGCGCACGTGCCGATGAGTGCTCCAGCGGCTCCTTCGGACGGAGCCTAGGCGCCACGCGCTTCCGTCCGCGCGGTGGATCGGGCCGGCGCGGTCGCCTGGCGGCCGCGGACACGATCGCCGCAGCCGCGCGCCGGCCCGTCAATGCGGAAGCATCCTTGCCGCAAGGGTTCCTAGGGTGCCGGGCATGAACGTCATCAAGCGCTTTCACCTGGACATTCCGCAGAGCGACCTCGACGACCTGCGCGACCGGCTGCGGCGCACCAGATGGGCGAGAGCGCTGCCCGGCGGGTGGAGCCGGGGCGTGCCCGCACCATACCTGCGCGAGCTCGCCGGACACTGGGCCGACGGCTTCGACTGGCGGGCGTGGGAGGCCAGGCTCAACGCCTTCCCGCAGTTCACCACCGGCATCGACGGGCAGACGATCCACTTCCTGCACGCCCGCTCCCCGGAGCCCGGCGCCATCCCGCTGATCATGACGCACAGCTGGCCGAACTCCGTCACCGAGTTTCTGAACGTCATCGGGCCCCTCACCGACCCGCGCCGGCACGGGCTCGACCCGGCCATGGCCTTCCACGTCGTGGCGCCCTCGCTGCCCGGATTCGCCTTCTCCCCGTTTCCCGAGCCCGCCGACGAGCGGCCGTGGAGCATCGAGCGGGTGGCGCGCACATGGGCCGAGCTGATGCGCCGGCTCGGCTACGATCGGTACGGCGCGCACGGCAACGACGCCGGAGCGATGGTCACACCACAGCTGGCCGCGCTCGACAGCGAGCACGTGATCGGCTCCGTCATCACGGCCGGGCTCGGCATCCACATGGGCGACCCGGCGCGGCTGGAGGGGTTCAGCGAGGCCGAGCGGGCCGAACTGGCGGACATGGCCGCCTGGATGACCGGGGGCAGCGGGTACGGCCCCTACCTCGCGAACAGGCCGCAGACGCTCGCGTACGGCTTCACCGACTCGCCGGTGGCGCAGCTCGCCTACCTCGTGGAGAGGTTCAAGGAGTTCGACGGGTGGGGGGCGGGGTCCGAGCCCATCGACCGCGACCTGGTGCTGGCCAACGCGAGCCTCTACTGGCTGACCGGCACCGGCGGGTCGTCGTCGTGGACCTACTACGAAAGGGCCGCGGGGCTGCCCATCGACCAGCGCGCCGTGCCGACCGGGGTGACACACGGCGGGCCGGCGGTGATGCGCCGGATCGCCGAACGCGGCAACGACATCGTCTACTGGGGTGAGGCGCACAGCCCCAGCCACATGGTCGCCATGGCGGCGCCGGACTCCCTGGTGGCGGGCATACGCGCCGCTTTCCGGACGATCCGCTGAGGCTGCCGGAGATTTCCCCGACGGCCTTCGGCGAAGCCGTCCACCGGCCCGCGGGGCGCTGACAGACTGCTGACCTGCGCTGTCGGCACTACTCTGCAGGAGCGACGCGGTGGGCATGGGTCAGCGGATGATGCGGATGACGACCGCTCTGGCGGTCGCCGGCGCGGGTGGCGTACTCGCCGCACCGGAAGCGGCCGGCGGGAGCCCTGTGCGGGTCGTGCCGGAGTTGGATGCTGCGGGTGCCGTGCATGCCACGCCGAGGGCGCGCGGCGCCCGTGCGGTCTCGGGAGTGAGCGCCGGCGTGGTGCCGGGAATGCGCGGGGAGCTCGCCTGGTGGGACTGCGGGGACGGATTGCAGTGCGCCAAGCTGTCCGTGCCCGCCGACTGGGCCAGGCCGCGCGGAGCCCGTACCGAGATCGACGTGGCCAGGATGCCCGCGCGGGACCCGCGGCGGAGTCTCGGCCACGTGGTCGTGAACACCGGTGCGGGGTCCTCCGTCCAGGACGTGCGGGCGCGGCCCGACACCGTGAGCGAGCTGGCGCGGTGGTTCGACGTCGTGATCATGGAGGCGCGCGGGACCGGCGACCATGACAGCGCGGCGGCCGTACGATGCGCGGTGCCGCCCCCCGACGTGCAGCGGCTCCAGCAGCTGTCCCGGGGCAAGGCCGGCTGGCGCGCCCACGCCCGCGGCAACGCCGCCTACGGCAGGAGTTGCCGCGCCGCCGCGGGAGCCACCCGGCTCACGTCCTGGCAGGTCGCGTACGACCTCGACGCCCTGCGGGCCGCCCTCGGCGAGGCACGACTGCGCTACTTCGGCAACTCCTACGGTGCCGTCTACGGGCAGGCGTACGTGGAGTCGTTCCCTGGCCGCGTGGGGCGGATGTACCTGGAGGGCGTCCCCGACCTCGCCGAACCCGGGCTGGAGCGGCGGATGACCGCCAGGGCCCGCGCGGTGGAGCGCCAGCTGTACGCCTTCCGCGACTGGTGCCGCGGCCGTCTCGGCTGCCCGCTGGGCGAGGAGGACGCCGTGTCGGTCTTCGACGATCTGGCCCGACGCGTGCCCCTGCCCGCCGGGCCGCGAAGCAAGGTGAACGCCCGGCGGCTGGTCGCCGCCGTGTACGCCGGCCTCGCCCCGGCACGCTGGCCCGAACTGGCCAGGGCTCTGTCGGCGGCCAGATCCGGAGACGCCGGCCCGCTGGCGTCCCTGGCGTCTCCGTCCCTGGCGTCTCCGTCCCTGGCGTCTCCGTCCCTGCCGTCCCCGGACTCCTTGGCGTCGGCGGGTGCGGACGACGCGCCTGGGCCGCCGTCGAGCGGCGGGCTGAGCGGGCTCGCCCCGGGCGACGGTCATGGTGCGGTACGCGGGTCGGGCGCGGCGGCGGGCGGCGGGCCCGCAGCGCCGGCCGGCGGCGCGGACGGTACGGCGCTGCGCATGATGATGTGTCATGACTTCGCGCCCGCCATGCCCCGATACCGGCGCTTTCTCGCCATGGAGGAGAGGCTGCGCGCGGTCGCGCCCCGGGTGGGGTGGCTGAGCGGGAGACACGAGGCCGGCCGGTGCATGGGCCTGGCGGGCACAGGGCCGTCCCAGCCGCCCCGGCTCTCTCCGGCAGCGTCCCAGCAACCCCAGTTCCAGTCCCAGGCCCAGGCCCAGGCCCAGGCCCAGTCACAGTCACAGTCACAGTCACAGTCACAGTCACAGTTCCAGCTGTCCCAGCTCCAGTATTCCCAAGTGCCCCAGCGGTCCCGGGCGTACGCGGGAGCGCGGGTGCTGGTGGGGATCGGGCGGCTGGACATCGAGACGCCCGCCTCCGGCGCGGCCCGGGCGGCCAGGCGGATCCCCGGTGCGGTGGTGCTGTGGCACAGCGACGGGCATGACGCCTACCTGCTGCAGGGCGTACGCAAGCTCCGCGCCGCCTGCCTGCGCGCCCGCGTGCACGACCACCTCGTCAAGGGCATCCTGCCCGCCCGCGGCACCGCGTGCGGGGGAGCCCTGGTGGACGGTATGAACCCGAGAGGCGCGGCCGCCGGGTAGGGTGCTGCGCGTGCTGATCGAACGGGCGGTGGCCGCGGACGCGGGTGAGATCCTCACCGTGCAGCGCGCGGCCTACGTGAGCGAGGCCCAGCTCTACGGCGATCCGTACATACTGCCGCTCGTGGAGTCGCTGGAGCAGATGCGCAAGGCCATCGAGGGCGCCGTCGTGCTCAAGGCGCTCGACGCGGGGAGGATCGTCGGCGCGGTGCGCGGGCAGCTGTCGGGTGCCACGTGCGTGGTCGGCCGCCTGGTGGTCGCGCCCGACCGCCAGGGGCAGGGGCTGGGCACGGCCTTGTTGCGGGCCCTGCACGAGGAGATGCCCGGGGCGTCGGCGTTCGACCTGTTCACGGGGCACCTGTCGGAGGGCAACGTGCGGCTCTACCGCCGCCTCGGCTACCGGGAGACGCACCGGGAGCGGATGGACGACCATCTGACGCTGGTGCACCTGCGCAGGGTCGCGGACCCGAGGTGATCACCGGACGCGGTCCGTCGAGAGCGCGCCGGCCCGCGGCCGGGCCGCCCCCACCACCCCGTCGAGGCGGCCGGGCGCAGGCGTGTTCCCCATGGCTCCGCTCCGGTCGATAGGCTCGTGCCCGTGCTGACGACAGGGCTCACCGGCGGGATCGGTTCCGGTAAGAGCGAGGTGTCCAAGCGGCTCGCCGCCAGGGGAGCCATGGTGATCGACGCCGACAAGATCGCGCGCGAGGTGGTCGAGCCGGGCACGCCGGGCCTGGCCAAGGTGGTCGCCGCGTTCGGCGAGGGGGTGCTCCGCCCGGACGGCTCGCTCGACAGGGAGCGGCTCGGGTCCATCGTGTTCAACGACGCCGAGCGGCTGGCCGAGCTCAACGCGATCGTCCATCCGCTGGTGGGGGAGCGGGTGGCCGAGCTGCGAAGCCAGGCGCCCGACGACGCGATCGTGGTCTACGACGTGCCGCTGCTGGTGGAGAACAACCTGGCTCCCATGTACGACGTCGTCATCGTCGTCGACGCGGCCGACGAGGTGCGCGTCAGGCGGCTCGCCGAGCACCGGGGCATGCCGGAGGCCGACGCCAGGGCCCGCATCGCCGCCCAGGCGAGCCGGGAGGACCGGCTGGCCGCGGCCGACATCGTGGTGCCGAACGAGGGCTCCCTGGACGAGCTGGACGCCCGCGTGGCCGAGGTCTGGCACGAGCTGACGAGGCGCGCCGGCCGCGGCTGAGCACGAGAGCGGGCAGGTCTCACCCGCGCCCGCCCGTGCCGCTCGTGCCCGCCCAAGCCGCCCTTGCCGCCGTGCTCGGCACGAGCGGGCAGGGTCCCGCCGTCCACCGGTGGCGCGGCGCCCCGGGAGCGGTGGGGCGTTGACGGGCTGACCACGATCCATGACCATCGGAAAGATCGCCCGACAGGTTTCGTGGAAGGACCCCCCATGCCGCGCTTGTCCGCAGTCTTGACCACAGCCCTCATCGCGCTCATGGGGATCTTCCCCGGCGCCGCCGCCGGGAGCGCCGCGACGCAGACGTTCCGCAACCCGGTCAACCCGAGCGCCGATCCCAGCCTGATCTACCACGACGGCAACTACTACGTGGCCACCACGCGCGGCGACCGGATCGGCGTCTGGAAGTCGCCCAGCCTGGCCACCCTGCTGTCGGCGCCCGAGCAGGTGGTGTGGCGCGACAGCGACCCGAGCCGCAACACCCAGATGTGGGCGCCCGCCTTCCGCCACGTCGGATCCCGCTGGTACGTCTACTACACCGCCTCCGACGGCGTCGACGCCAACCACCGCATGTACGTCCTGGAGTCCGCGGGCGACGACCCGATGGGCCCGTACACCTTCAAGGCCAAGATCGCCGACTTCGGCGAGTACGCCATCGACGGCGAGCCGATCACCCACAACGGGCAGCAGTACTTCGTCTGGGCCGGCCCGGGCCGCGGCATGGGCGGCCCGGCGCAGCTCTACATCGCCCGCATGAGCAACCCGTGGACGGTGACCGGCGGCCGGGTGGCCATCCCCGCCGACGGCGGCTGCACGGAGGTCAGGGAGGGGCCGACCCCGCTCTACCGCAACGGCAGGACGTTCCTCACCTACTCCACCTGCGACACCGGCAAGCCGGACTACCAGCTGTGGATGAAGAGCATCGCGGACGGCGCCGACCCGATGGTGGCGGCCAGCTGGCGGCAGCACGCGGGGCCGGTGTTCTCGCGCAACGACGCCACCGGCGTGTGGGGCCCGGGGCACCACTCGTTCTTCCGCTCGCCCGACGGCACCGAGGACTGGATCGCCTACCACGGCAAGAACACGAGCGAGTACACCTACGACTTCCGCACCACCCGCGTCCAGAGGTTCACCTGGAAGGCCGACGGCACGCCCGACTTCGGCCGCCCGCTGGCCGCCGGGGCCACCCAGGATCTTCCGTCCGGCGATCCGGGCGCGGCCACCTCGGTGATCAACGACTTCGACCCGCAGGTGTCGTACGCCGGCACGTGGCAGTCGGGCTCAGGCTGCGGCAACCAGTGTTTCTGGAGCAACGACCACTGGAGCGGCGAGGCCGGCGCGACCGCCACCGTCACTTTCACCGGCACCAGGGTGGCCCTGCTGAGCGTGCGCGACCGCGGCAACGGCATCGCCGCGATCTCCATCGACGGCGGCCCCGAGCAGCGCGTCGACTACTACAGCGGCATCCGGGTCGGTGAGCAGCTCAACTACCTGAGCCCGGTCCTGTCGCCTGGCCCGCACACCCTGCGGGTCCGCGTCACAGGCGAGAGGAACCCGGCCTCGGGCAGCACCGTGATCAGCATGGACCGGATCGAGGTGTACTGAGCGTCACGGCCGCAGCAGGTGCGCGGTCTGCTCGTACAGGCGGCGCGCGTCACCTGGGTCGAGGGTCGGCAGCGACGGGTCGACCGGAGTGCGCCGGTCGTAGGCGAGCAGGCCGCGGCCCGGCGGGTCGTCCATGAGCTCGATGATCGGCTGGATGCTCTTCTCGACCGGCTGGGCGAAGAACCTGGCCAGCACCTTGATGACGGTTCTGGCCGGCTGGCCGAGGCTGTCGGCGCCGCTGTCGGTGAAGCCCGGGTGGTGCAGGAGGAAGCGCGTACGCCCGCCCGGATGGTTGGCGGTGTAGGCGACGCCGAGGAGGTCGGTGGCGCGGCCTCCCTGGAGCACGGCCTTGATGGGGCCGAAGCCGTTCTTCAGCGACAGGTCGTCCCAGTGGATGCGGCCCTTGGTGACGCCGACCCCGCACACGTTGACGATCATCGGGTTCCCGCCCTTCTCCAGCGGGCCGGTCAGCCCGTAGCTGAGCAGCATGCGACTGACGTAGTAGAGGGCGAAGGCGGCCTCGAATCCGTCAGGTGTCACCACCCGGCCGGGGAAGTGCCGCATCGCGGTGAGGACGAGCCCGTCCCGCGCGTCGTGCCGCGCCGCGATCTCCTTGATCACGCGGACGTTCTCCGCGACCGAGGTCAGGTCGGCCTGGACGAACGCGGCCCGGTCGCCGGCCCCGGCGCGGGCCGCCTCGTCGAGGAACCGCCGCCCCTTCGCGGGGTCGCTGCCGATGATCGTCACCTGGTCGCCGCGCCGCAGGAAGTGGCGGGCCAACCCTCTCCCCATACCGGCTGTGCCACCCGACACGACATATGTCCGCATATTTCATTCCTAAAGTCATCGAACGCTGACTTGAGGGAACGTAACACAGCATGGCCGTACAATGTCAACGATCGATGACTACGAAGGGAGTCCCGCGTGCGGAAGAGGGACCGGGAGGCCACCAGAGCGCGCCTGCTGGAGGCCGCCAGGCTGCGCTTCGCCCGCGAGGGCTACGACGGCACGAGCGTGCGCGACATCGCCGGAGACGCCGGCGTCGACGCCGGCCTGATCTTCCGCTACTTCGGCAGCAAGAAACAGCTCTTCGACGAGATCACCGCCGACATTCCCGCCGACCTGCTCGACGGCCCCGAGGAGGAGCTGGTCGCCCGCATGGTGCGTTCCGTGGTCTTCGCCGACTGGACCCGCTACGGCGGCGAGCACCCGCTGGTCGCCATGTTGCGTTCCTCGGCCCACGAGGACACCAGGCAGCGCATCCGCGAGGAGGTCTGCACCACCTACGTCAGGGCCCTGGAGGACCTGGCCGAGGGCGACGACGCCGAGCTGCGGGCGGAGCTGCTCAGCGCCTGGCTGGTCGGCATCGGCATCCTGCGCTCGGTCGTGGCCACCCCGGCGCTGGCCGGGGCCGGCCTCGACGACCTCGCTCCGCACGTGGCGGCCGTGGCCGGAGACCTGCTGGGCCGTCCCATGTCGGGCACCTCGGACGCGTGACGGCGCCGCCGGGCGCCGCCTGTCCCGTGCCCGCCGAGCACCCGCCGCACGCCCGGTGCGCCAGGCGTGTCAGGTGTGTCAGGCGGCGGCCAGCGTGTAGGCGTCGGCGACCGCGCCCAGCGCCCAGCGCATCCGCCGCACGTACGTCTCGGGATGGTCGCCCGCCTCCTGCGCCACGTACTCCGCGCACCAGGACGCGTCGCCGCCGCACGCGCACAGCCGCTCGTCCACGGCCTCGCGGATCTGGACGGGCGACAGCCGGTCCGACGGCTGCAGAGCGGTCGCGAAGAGCACCTGCGCAAGCTCGGTCGTGGTGAACATGTCGGGCTCCTCTCCACACGTGCCGTTTGCCGGCACCCTCTAAATAGACATCGAACGGCGGCGGAACTCATCGACATATGACACACAACTTGTGTGGACTTTTCCTCAGACACCCGTGGGGGAGCCGGTGTCAGGCGGAAAATGCGTCGAAACCGGACCGCGGCCGAACGTAGGATCCGGCGGCATGATCATGGATCCGGAAGTCCGCGCCTACTACGAGCGCGGCGGAGAGCTGACCAGGCTGCGCCAGGGGCGCGGCAGGCTGGAGTTCCACCGCACCCGCGACGTGTTGCGCCGCACGCTGCCCCCGCCACCCGCCCGGGTGCTCGACGTGGGCGGCGGCGCCGGCGTGCACGCCGAGTGGCTGGCGGCCGACGGGTACGCCGTCGAGGTGATCGACCCGGTGCCCCTGCACGTCACGGAGGCGGCGGCGCTGCCGGGGGTGACCGCGCGGCTCGGCGACGCCCGCGACCTGCCGGTCCCGGACGGCCAGGCCGACGCGGTGCTGCTGCTGGGGCCGCTCTACCACCTGCCCGAGCGGGCAGACCGCGTCCGGGCGCTGGCCGAGGCGCGGCGGGCCGCACGGCCCGGCGGCACGGTCGCCGCGGCCTTCATCAGCAGGTACGCGGCCCTGCACGACAGCGTCTACCACGGGACCTTCACGGAGCAGGCCGCGCGCGCCGCCGACTACCGCTCGGTCGAGACCGGGACGATCGTCTCGACCGTAGAGACGGGATTCCGGGGTTACCTGCACACCCCTGAGGAGATCCCCGGCGAGTTCACCGACGCCGGGCTGCCCGAGCCGCACCGCTACGGCCTGGAAGGCGTGTTCTGGCTTTACGGAGACGTGAACGCCTGGCTGGACGACGACGGGCGGCGCGAGCTGCTGCTCGACGCCGCCCGCAAGGTGGAGTGCGAGCCGTCGCTCCTGGGGGCCAGCGGTCATCTGCTGGCCGTGACGCGGGTCTAGAACCACCCGCGGTTGCGGGCCATCTTCTCCAGCCCGCGCTCCAGGGCCTGACCCGCCGCGCCGGGCGGATCGTCGTAGCGGATGGTGAACCGGTTGTAGGCGTCATGGCTGGAGGTCAGGAAGCCGCCCCGCTTGTCGGCCTCCAGGATGACGTCCATCTTCCCCGGCACGGCGATGAACGTCAGCTCCAGCTCGTTGAAGTAGCGCCGCCACTTGCCGCCGGCGTAGTACTCGATCTCCTGGAAGAACGGCATCGTCGAGCCGTAGAGCGTGCCGCGCTCCAGGTCGGCCTTCTTGAACCGGAAGCCCAACCGGTCGAGCGCGGCGATCACGTGCTCCTGGACGGGCAGCGGGCTGACGAACAGCGGGTCGAGGTCTCCCTTGTCGAGCGCGCCCGCCAGCGCCAGCTCCGTCTGCACGCCGAGCCTCATCCCGTGCAGTGGCTGCCCCGCGATCGCGCTGATCGGCGTCTCCCACGGGATCGCCACCTCGAACGGATGCTGGTGCTGCGCGCCCGCGGCGAGCTGGAACGGCCCCGAGACCTGCTGGCGCAGGAAGCTGTAGGTCGACTTGTACTCGTTGTCGCCCGACTCGACCTCCACGACCGCGGTCAGGTCGATGTGGATGCCCTCGACCTTGTAGTCCGCCTTGCCGCCACGGAAGTGGACGACTCCGCGCAGCAGCTCGCCGGGGCGCACTCCCGTGTTGGTCAGCACCGTGTCAACCTCGACGCCCGCGCCGAACGCGGCCATCAACTTGCGGAACACCATGGGGGTTCTCCTATGCGGAAGGTGTGTGGCCGTTCATGTGGCCGGAACCCGTGCCCGAGATGCGGGGAAGCAGCTGGGCCAGGAGGAGGGTGGAGAGCGCGGAGTCCGACTGCCCCTGCTGGGTGCGGACGACCAGCGGCTGGGGTGCGTTCTCCGCCAGTTTGGCGCCCACGTCGAGGCGCTTGCGGGCCAGCTCGTACTGCAGCACGGCCCGGTTGTCCCGGTACGACTCGGCCAGCCGGCGCAGCGCCTTGGCCTCGTTCTCGGCGGCGGTCAGCTCGGCCCTGCCGCGCGCCTCAATCTCCCACGTCACCCGCTGCGCCTCGGTCTCCTGCTCCTCCAGCATGCGCGCCACGTCCTTGCGCGCGGTGTTGTGGGCGGCCTTGACCTCGACCACGCGGGCGTCACGGGTCTTCTTGGAGCGCTCGATCTCCATCAGCAGGGTGTCGATGCGGCGCTTGCGGGTCAGCTCCCACTCGCGCTCGTAGGCCGACATCTCCTTGGCCACCTTCTCCCGGGTGGACAGGTGCTGCTGGTACTGGTCGGGCAGCTGGACGTCGGGGATGTTGGCGCCCGTGATGCGCACGCCGTACCTGCCGAGCTGGCGGTTGAGCGCGTCCTGCATGTCGCCCACGTCGGAGCCGCGCAGGTCGTACGCGCGCTCGGTGTGGACCCTGCGGCTGCGCTGCCTGATCGCGTCCTGCACCGCGCTGGAGAGCACCAGGTCGAAGTTGCCCGCGCCGATCGTGCGGACGAACGCGACCGGGTCCACGATGCGGAACTTCAGGAAGAACTCGATCGACTTCAGCGGCACGTTCTCGGCCGTGGGGCAGGCCACGATCGGCGCCGAGTACGGAATCTCGGTCGAGGTGTCGACGACCGCGTCCACCCGGTCCCACGGCAGCCAGAGGTAGTGGCGGCCGGGCGGCAGCGTGCTGGTGATGGCGCCCCATCGGCTGCGTACGCCGGTGGTGCCCTCCTCGATCTCGATGATCGCCTTGCGCCACATCGTGACCAGCGCCAGGGCCAGGAAGAGCAGCGCCGCGAGCGCGGCGATGATCGTGAGGTCGGTCAGCGCGGCCATGCCGGCGCAGTAGAGGGCCAGGAACACCAGCGCCATCCAGGCGAAGCCGCGGCGGTCCTTGGGGATCACGACGGGGACGAGCTGGCCCTGCTCGCCGCCGCGCAGCAGCTGGCGGATCTCACCCCAGGAGGCCAGCGACTCCTTGATCTTCGAGAATTCCCTGCTCATCGGTCGCTCACCAGTTCCTCGTCAACGCGTCGGTTCGGCTCTCTGCTCACAGGAGCTCACTTCCCTGGGCCCGGCCGCCCGGCAGGAGGCGTTCGACGGTCCGTTCGAGCTCCGGGTCGGGCTGCGGCGGCTCCACGGCCTCGCCCACGTCGGCGGCGGCCTTCTTGAGCAGGGCGACGATCTCGTCCTCCCGGCCGGCCACGCGCGCGCCGATCTCGTCGAGCCTGGAGCGGATGGCGGCCATGTCCTCGGGGGAGAACAGCACCGCGCCCTTACCGCCCACCAGCTGCTGCGCCAGGGCCAGGAAGTCGATGTCGGTCTGCTCGCCCACCTGCACCACCTGCGGCAGCCGGGCCGAGACGGACTCCAGCTTGGTCAGCAGGTCCTGCTGGAAGCGGTAGTCGAGGATCTCGGGCGCCTCCGCGGCCGACAGCGCCCTGATGTCCAGGGCCTGGGCCTCCAGGAGCGCGGCGTTGGCGTTGGCCGTGGACTCGGCCTCGACCAGCCGCTGCCTGGCCTGCGCCGTGGCCTGATGGGTGGCACGTTCGAGCGCGGTGTCCATGCGGGCCTGGTAGCCGGCGATCTCGGCCTGGATGGCACTCAGCGTCTCCTGCAGCCCGGCCAGCTCCTTGATCAGGTCGCCCTCGTTCTGCTCCTTGCGCAGGTTCAGCTCGTACTCGTAGGTGTAGGCCTCCTTGGCGACGCGGACCATCTCGGGGGCCGCCAGGTCCATGCGGTATTCCTGGCTGGAGGGCTCGGCGTGCGTGATGTTCACGTCGGTGAGCCGTACGGCGGGCAGGAACTGCTGGTTGAGGCTCTCCAGCATGCCGAGCGTGCTCTCGCCCACCAGGTCGTAGATCTCCTCGGCCCGCTGGGCGTAGATGAGGGAGCGGGTGACCTCGCTGATGGCGTTCTGGAGCTTCGACTGGAAGCCGCTGACCGAGCCGAGCACGAAGATGAACTCGGCCGGGTTCTCGATCCTGAACTGCAGGAACAGGTCCACGCTCGCCTTGACGCCCTGCTGGGTCGGCGCTTCGCTGATCGGCGCGTTGAACGGGTACTCGCGCGTGGTGTTGACGATGTAGCTGACCCGCTTCCACGGGTTGAACAGCGTCACCCGTCCGGGATCCGCGATGTGCACCAGCTTGCCGAACTTGGTGATCAGCGCCTTGCAGCCCTCGGGCACCATCACCACGCTCCGCCGCCACCACAGGAACACGGCGGCCAGGACCAGCACGAACCAGTAGTGCGGGCCGAAGATCAGGTCGGTGTTGGGGATGACGTTGCCGAGGGCGCCGATCAGGCCGAGCACCACGAGGATGCCGAGGGGTACGAGCACCTTCGCGGTGCTGCCCTTGGGGATCACCACGGGCGAGATGACGTGCATGCCGTTGTCGGCGAAGCTGCGGTTGACGATCTCGCCGGCCTCGTTCAGCGACGCCGTTCTGGCCTCGATGAGCGTGCCGATGGAGGCGCCGCCGTCGCGGGCCGCCGCGAAGTCGTGCGGGTTCAGCGCGAAGCCCGGGGCCTGGCCCTGCCCGCCCTGAGGCCCCACCTGGCCGGCGAACTGCCCCACGGCCTGACCCATCGCCTGGCGTACGTCACCCCCTTGCGCCACCGCTTGGGCGATGCCCTGACCTGCTTGGCGTAGTGCCTCTCTGGGACGTGACATTGGACCTTCCTTTTCCGCTACAGGCGATTCCGACCGTATCGGGAATGACTTACTGTTCGCTTGCAATGGGGCATCACATATGTATGGCTGTCCGTAGCAGGTGTGCTGCTTATGTAGTGGACGTACTACGTCGGGGATGCACGCGAGGAGTTCGATGAGCGAGACCGTCCACAACCGCATCGCGTTGCTGCGCGCGGAGCGGAACGTGACCCGCAGGCAGCTCGCCGAGGCCCTGGGAGTCCACTACCAGACCGTCGGCTATCTCGAACGCGGGGAGTACAGCCCCAGCCTCTACCTGGCGCTGCGCATCGCCGGCTATTTCGAGGTGCCCGTCGAAGTGGTCTTCTCCACCAGCCCGTTCCCCAGGATCGGCGAACGGTCCGCATGACGTTTTCTGTCAGTCCGGCCGCCTACAGTGGGCACCATGCGACCGGTCACAGATTTGCAGCGGAAGGTGGCGCCCTTCGAGGTCGTCACCGAGATGACTCCCTCCGGCGACCAGCCGACGGCCATCGCCGAGCTGGAGCACCGCGTCAAGGCCGGGGAGAAGGACAACGTCCTGCTGGGTGCCACCGGCACCGGCAAGACGGCCACGATCGCCTGGCTCATCGAGCGGCTGCAGCGGCCCGCGCTGGTGATGCAGCCCAACAAGACCCTGGCCGCGCAGTTCGCCAACGAGCTCCGCGAGATGTTGCCGAACAACGCGGTCGAATATTTCGTCTCCTACTACGACTATTACCAGCCTGAGGCTTACGTCCCGCAGAGCGACACCTACATCGAGAAAGACTCCTCGATCAACGACGAGGTCGAGCGCCTGCGCCACTCGGCGACCAACTCGCTGCTCACCCGGCGCGACACCATCGTGGTCGCCTCCGTGTCGTGCATCTACGGCCTGGGCACGCCGCAGGAATACGTCGACCGCATGGCCAGGCTCCGCGTCGGCATGGACGTCGACCGCGACCAGCTGCTGCGCCGCCTGGTCGACATGCAGTACACGCGCAACGACCTCGCCTTCACCCGGGGCACGTTCCGGGTGCGCGGCGACACGATCGAGATCATCCCCAAATACGAAGAGCTGGCCGTGCGCATCGAGATGTTCGGCGACGAGATCGAGAAGCTCTCGACCATGCACCCGCTCACCGGCGAGGTCATCACCGAAGACAAAGAGCTCTACATCTTCCCCGCCTCCCACTACGTCGCGGGCGAGCAGCGCATGACGGCCGCCGTGGCGGGCATCGAGGCGGAGCTGGCCGAACGCCTGTCGGAGCTCGAGCGCCAGGGCAAGCTGCTGGAGGCGCAGCGGCTGCGCATGCGCACGACGTACGACATCGAGATGATGCGCCAGATCGGCACCTGCTCCGGCATCGAGAACTACTCGCGCCACATGGACGGCCGCGAGGCCGGCAGCGCCCCCAACACGCTGCTCGACTACTTCCCCGAGGACTTCGTCCTGGTGCTCGACGAGTCCCACCAGACCGTGCCGCAGATCGGCGCCATGTACGAAGGCGACGCCTCGCGCAAGCGCACGCTGGTCGAGCACGGATTCCGGCTGCCGTCGGCGCTCGACAACCGGCCGCTCAAGTGGGAGGAGTTCCTGGAGCGCATCGGGCAGACGGTCTACCTGTCGGCCACTCCCGGGCCCTACGAGCTGGGCCGGGTCAAGGGCGAGGTCGTCGAGCAGGTCATCCGCCCGACCGGCCTGGTCGACCCCGAGATCGTCGTCAAGCCCACCAAGGGCCAGATCGACGACCTGGTCCACGAGATCCGCGACCGCGCCGAGCGCGACGAACGCGTGTTGGTCACCACGCTGACCAAGAAGATGTCGGAAGACCTGACCGACTACCTCCTGGAGCTCGGCATCCGGGTCCGCTACCTCCACAGCGAGGTCGACACGCTGCGCCGCATCGAGCTGCTGCGCGAGCTGCGCACCGGCGAGTTCGACGTGCTCGTCGGCATCAACCTCCTGCGCGAGGGCCTCGACCTGCCCGAGGTCTCGCTGGTGTCGATCCTCGACGCCGACAAGGAGGGCTTCCTCCGCTCGGAGACGTCCCTGATCCAGACCATCGGCCGCGCCGCCCGTAACGTCTCCGGCCAGGTCCACATGTACGCCGACAAGGTCACCCCGTCGATGGAGCGGGCGATCGACGAGACCAACCGGCGCAGGGCCAAGCAGATCGCCTACAACGAAGCCAACGGCATCGACCCGCAGCCCCTGCGCAAGAAGATCGCCGACATCCTCGACTCGTTGCAGCGCGAGGACGCCGACACCGACCGGCTGCTCGGCGGGGGCCGCCAGCAGTCGCGCGGCAAGGCGCCGGTGCCGGGCTTCGCCGCCCGGCAGGCCGGTCAGCACGCCAAGGCCATCGCCGGCGAGATGCCCAGGGCACAGATGGAGTCCCTGATCGACTCGCTGACCGAGCAGATGCACCAGTCCGCGGCCGACCTGCAGTTCGAGGTGGCCGCCCGGCTGCGCGACGAGATCAAGGAGCTCAAGCGCGAGCTGCGCGACATGCGCGAGGCAGGCGTCGAATAACCGAGCGGGTGACGGTGGCGCCCCGCGTGGAAAGCCCGTGATGGTGGCGCCCCGCGTGGAACGACTGAGCGCGTGTTGGTGGCGCCCCGCGTGGAACGACTGAGCGCGTGTTGGTGGCGCCAACGCGGTCGACGGCCGGACCCGCTCCCCTAATGCCCGATGCCCGATGCCCGATGTACCGGTGGCAACGGGCTCCGGGAGCGACGCGACCGGGCCCGGGGCGGGCTCCGGCCGCGACGACGTGGGGCGGGGGCGGTCACATCCGCGCTTCCTCCCGCAGGAGGGCGGCGAGGGAGCCGGGGTCGGCGGCCGTGACGCCCTTGGCGGCGAACCAGGTGGCGACGTTGCGCGCGTCGCGGTCGAGGAACGACGGGCCCGCCGGATGCGCGATCACGTCCACGATCTGCGGAAGGTCGATGATGACCAGCCTGCCCTCGTGCACCAGGAGGTTGTACGGCGACAGATCCCCGTGGGCCAGCCCTTCCCTGGCCAGGGTGACCATGGCCGTGACCAGCTGCTCCCACAGGTCGTCCAGGTCGTCGGACACCTGGGCCAGCCGCGGCGCCGCGAAGCCGTCCCGCGTGCCGATGAACTCCTGCAGGATCTCCGTCCCTACGATCTGCACCGGGTACGGCACCGGCACTCCGAGTTCCCACAGCCGGCACAGGGCGGCGAACTCGGCCACCGCCCACTGAGCGGCGATCACCTGCTTGCCGAAGGCCGTGCGGTTGGCCATGGCCCGGTTCATCCGGCTCTCGCGTGTGCTGCGTCCCTCCAGGTAGCCGGCGTCGCGGTGGAACAGGCGGTGGTCGGAGGAGCGGTAGCGCTTGGCGGCCAGCAGGCACTCGCGGTCGGTGCCGGGCACGCCACGCGAGATCAGGTGGACGTCGGCTTCCTTGCCGGTCTTGAGCACGCCGTGCTCGGTGTCGACGGCGGCCAGTTCGGTGACCAGCCAGTCAGGGTAGGGCCGGGGGCCCTTCTCGGTGGGCGTGCTCTGGTCCCAGGTGGACCAGCGATCACCTTCGGGCGGGCCGTCGTCGGTTCCGGAGGAGGTGTTCGAGGAGGTGCTCTCCAGCCAGGCGATGTCGTCGGCGTCGAGGGCGTACTTGCCGCGGCGGCGGTGTTGCGAGTGCTTGGGCACGGTGGGATTGCTCCAGAAGTGAGACCCACCGGCTCGTCGATCAGGTCAGCGAACGCCCGGTGGGAAGGTGTGAGGACGCGGAAAACGGCACGCGAACAATCGTCATCACGGTCTCACCCTCCCTTCGCGTCGCAGCGATCGACTCGGACCGACTATGCCGGTCGATCGTGAGCGCCGCAACCGAATAAACGGCGTGTCGCGTCGCGGGCGGATGCCGCCGACGTGTGCGGCCCGCACAGGTGTGCCCGGCCCGGCCCGCGCACGTCGGCAAGACCCGCGCACGTCGGCCCGGCTCGCGCATGTCGGCCCGGCTCGCGCATGTCGGCCCGGCCCGGCCCGAGGTGCGCGGGTCGGATATCGCGGTGCGGGACGGCCGGACGGTTGTGTACCTTGCGGGCATGCGACGGTGCGGTGAGTGCGGGCAGTGGGAGCCGGCCGGTGCCCATGGTTGTGCCCGGTGCGCGAGGCTGGTCGACGAGATCGTGGAGGAGGGCTGGCGGGCCTTCCTGGAGCGCGAGTTCGGCGCGCCGGAGCCGCCCGGCGAGCGGCTGATCGCCGAGATGGTCGTGGACGAACCGGACCGGCATGTGTGGCGCGTGGTGGACGCCGCGTACGACCGCCTGACCTGCCCGGAGTGCGGCGGCCGGCTCAGCAGGGGCCCGGCCGGGTGCGCCCCCTGCGACCTGGCCAACGGTTTCCGTTATTCGGCCATCGAGATCGACCGTCCGGGTGTGCCGCCGGGCAACGAGCACGCGCTGCGGGTCAACGTGGCCGTGACGCGCCGGCCGTACGGGATCTCGGCGTCGGAGGTGCTGCTGCGGCGCCTCTCCCTGCCCGCGCTCCTGGACGGCCGGCTGCCCACCGTGGAGCAGGCCCAGGCCACCAAGGCCCTGGTGGGCAAGGGCGCTTCCGAGGCGGAACTGGCCGCGGTCATCTTCGGTGACTGGGGGAGCGGCCCCTAAGCGGGTGGCCAGGTCAAGGTGAGATCGAGGTCCACCTCGAATCCCACGTTGAGCTGCAGGCGCTTGCGATGGATACCCGTAGGGACATAGGCCTTGACCGCAGGCTCGAGTTCGAAGGTGTAGACCACGGGCACGCCGTCTTCTTGTTCGACGCGCCAGAAGTGCTTGATGCCGGCGTTGGAGTATTTGATCGGTTTGGTCGTCCGATCCCTCTCCAGGGATTCCTCCGACACCACTTCAGCCACGAGGTGCACATCCTCTGGCCGGAAAGAAGTGGTTCTCGCGCCGATCGCTGATTTCTTCACCAGGAGGATGTCTGGTTCCGGACGCTGGCGCATGCCCAGCGTGACCGTCATCTCGCGAACGACCGCCAGATGCGTCGGCGGTTTGAGAGAGGTCTCGAACAGCCTGATGGCATAGAGGTGAAAGGCCGTCTGCGGCGACATCATGATGAGTGACCCATCGATCAGCTCGACGTGCCGGGGCGCGTCGGGGGGAAGGTGATCGAGCATGTCGGCGGTCCAGCCACCGGGAGGGCCGGGGTAGAACCACTCCGGGAGGGCCGTGGTCATCGGAATGCCTCCTCAGCGAAGCTCACGCGACGCATCCATTGTGTCACAAGGAGCGATGGTCAGGGTTCGTTCCTGCGCTCCTCCATCGTGCGGCGGTAGAGGTCGTCGATCTCGTCCAGCGGGTCGGGGTCGCGGCGGCGGGCCTCGATCTCCAGGTCGGTGCGGGAGGTCAGATCGGCGATGCCCGACGCGGTGTGGTGGACCTGGTCGTTGAGCAGGCCGGTGCGGATGCGGGCGCACGTGGCCGTCAGCTTGGCCTGGTGCTCCCTGAGCCGGTCAAGCGTGACGTGGTCGACGTAAGGAGACACGCGCTGCTGCTGGGCGAACATCGCCAGCTGCCCGTCGTGCGTGTCGACATGCTTCGTCAGGTCGGCCATGATCCTCGGCAGGTCGCCCAGACCCCACCCCTGGCGCTGGGCCTGATCGACGGCCTGGCGGGTGAGTGACATCTCGCGGCGCAGGTCGAGCCGGAGGCGCTCGACCTCTGCGGCCTCGCCCGTGCCCATCGCGTTGACGTGCGTGGTGATCCGGGTCGTGGCCTCCCTGGCCTTGACCGCGGCCTTCTTTCCCAGCTTGACCAGCACGTAGATGCCGACGCCGCCCAGCAACAGGAGGAACGCCAGGATCACCAGTGCGATGAGAAGGATTTCGCTGATCTCCGCCACCTCCTGTGGGAATCGATGATGTGAAGGATAGTCGGGCAGGGCGGGTCTGGCGCGCCTGGCCGGGGCCGCTCTTGATCGATCAGTTTGGCCTGTGTTTCAGTTCACCATCGACATCGGTCGCCGGGCAGCGGGTCACGCCGGCCGGCGACGCGGCCTGAGGCGCTTGTGCGGCAGAAGGGAACACGGCGGTGCTTGAGGACAAGGTTGTGATCGTCACTGGCGGGGCGAGGGGGATGGGGGCCGCGACGGCGCGGCGGTGTGCCGCGGCGGGGGCGCGGGTGGTCCTCACGGATGTGCTGGTTGACGAGGGTACGGCCACGGCCAAGGATTTGGACGCCCGCTTCATCGCCCACGATGTGCGGGATCAGGATCAGTGGGCGGCGGTGGTCGCTCAGACGGTCGACGAACACGGGCGGCTCGACGGGCTGGTGAACAACGCGGGCATCGCCACCATGCTGATGATCGAGCAGCAGTCGGCCGAGGAGTTCGAGCACGTGCTGCGGGTCAACCTGCTCGGTGTCTTCCTGGGCCTCAAGGCGGTGGTGGGGCCCATGCGGGAGTCGGGCGGCGGCGCGATCGTGAATCTGTCGTCGGTCGCCGGCCTCAGCGCCCTGCCCGGCACGGGTGGCTACGGCGCCTCGAAGTGGGGGGTGCGCGGGCTGACCAAGATCGCGGCGCTGGAGTTCGGGCGGCACCGCATCCGGGTCAACTCCGTGCATCCCGGGATGATCGTCACCACGATGACCGAGCCGCTCGGCGCGGTGTCCGGCGACGGCACCTTTCCTCTCGCCCCGGCCGGGCGCTGGGGGGAGCCGGAGGAGGTCGCGGAGACGATCGCGTTCCTGCTGTCCGACGCGGCTTCGTACGTGACGGGGGCCGAGCTGGCCGTCGACGGCGGGCTGACGGCGGGGGAGGCCGCGCTGCTGCTCCGCCCCGACAGAAGCCGTATGGAGGGGAACCGGCAGGAAGAGGGCCCGCGGGACGGGAACGGGCCGGACGACGACCGGCCGGAAGGGAAGCGGTAGGCGGATGCCGTACGCCGACGTCGGGGAGGATGTCCGGCTCTTCTACACCGATGACGGTGACGGGCCGCCGCTGCTGCTCGTCCACGGGTGGGGCGCCGACTCGCACCAGTGGTCGTGGCACATCGACGCGCTGGCGGTCCGGCACCGCGTGATCGCCGTCGACCTGCGCGGGCACGGTTACTCGTCGGTTCCGGAGACGGGCAACACGCCCCGCGCGATGGCCGGCGACCTGCACGCCCTGCTCGGCGACCACCTCGGCATCCCGCAGGCGACCGTGGCCGGGCACTCGATGGGCGCCCAGGTGGTGTCCATCCTCGCCGTCGAGCATCCCCGGCAGGTACGCGGGATCGTCGCCGTCGACCCCGGCTACGGCATGACGGCGGACATCGCCGCCGGTTTCCCCCGGATGATCGCGGGCCTGCGTGGCGAGCACGCGCACACGGTCGCCGAGCAGATCGACGAGTGGTGCACGAACGCCGCCACCCCCGCCGTCATCAGGCGCTGGCACAAACGCCGGCTGCACGGCATGCCGCCGCACGTGCTGGCGGAGGCGTTCGAGGCGATGTTCACCGGTCCGGACGCGATCGGGGTGCGGCCGGCCTCCGACGACTATCTGGCGCGCAGGCGGTGCCCGGTGCTGTCGATCTGGTCGGATCCGGGCCGGGCGCGCTGGGAGGCCGGGCTGCTGAGCGATCCGGCCTCGAAGGTGGTGTGCTGGGAGGGTTCGAGCCACCGGCTGCACGAGGAACGGGCCGCCGAGTTCGTGCACCTGGTGGAGGGATGGGTGGCCCGCCTGCGGACGTGACCGGCCGGCGACCGGACCGGGGTCAGGCCGGGGGGAGGCCTCCGGCCGCCCTTCTGCGGGCGCGTCGGCGGCGTACTCTCCTGATGAGCCACCAGCTCAGGACGGCGAGCAGCAGCAGCGCGACGATCACGAGGACGGGCAGGAAGATCGCGACCAGGCTCAGGCCGAGCGAGCCCGCGTCCTCCGCCGTGCTCACGACCGGCGCGCCGGTCCCGGCCGTGCCGACGTTGATCACCGGCCGGGCGGTGGTCTTGATCACGTGTACGGCCAGCGCCATCACGATGCCCAGCAGCCATCCGGCCCACGGGTGCTCGGCCATCCAGGTCGACCGGTCGAGCTCGGCGGCGGCGCTCGTGGCGGAGAACACCACGCCGCCCGACGCCGGGCGGATCACGGTCTGGATGGCGTCGTTGACGCTGTCGACGGCGGGGACCTTGTCGAGGACCGTCTCCGCGATCAGCAACACCCCGATCACGGCGATCACGCCCCAGTTGGACAGCCAGGCGTAGCCGTCGGGGAGCTTGACGGCGTCGGTGAGGTTGGCGAGCACGCCCACGACCAGAAGCGGGATGTAGGCGTTGAGCCCGGCGGCCGTGGACAGGCCCAGACCGGTCAGAGCGGCGAGCATGCCCCTAGTCTGCCCGGGCCGCGTCGTCCATGAGGCCCGTCAGGGCGGGACCGGTGAACTCGGCCACCGCCCGCTCGTACTTCTCCATCCCCCACGACCAGAAGTCGAAGTCGATGCTCTCGTTCGCGCTGTCCTGGATGGAGGCCCAGAGCGTCCAGCCGTACTTGGACATCAGGCCGAGCAGGCGGGCGCGGGCGATCCTGTGGCGGAGCGGGCGGCCGTAGTACGCGGTGACGAGCGCCTCCAGGTGGTCCAGCGGCAGGTCGGACTCGCTCCAGACGTTGCCGAGCTCGAAGCAGGGGTCGTTGTTGCCGGCGTACTCGTAGTCGATCAGCCAGAGGCGCCGGCCGTCGTCGAGGATGTTGCCGGGCAGGAGGTCGTTGTTACACGGAACCGTGCCTTCATCCCGTATAGCCAGACATTTCCGGATCTCGGCCACGGCGGGCATGAAGTCGAGATATCTGGCCGGAAGCCGGAAGCCGCGTTCCTGGACGATCTCCAGGTAACGCCGCTGCACGTCGAACATGTCGAAGTCGCTCACGAACCGCGGCCCGGCGTGCAACCGCCGGCACACCTCCGCCACCCTCGGCAGGTTGGCCGGATCGAGCAGATCCGCCTCGGTGAACGTGCGCGCCTCGAGGTAACCCACCACGAGCACCCCCTGGCCGGGCAGGTAGGCGTGCACCGGCGCGCCGACCCCGGCGCGCGCCGCGGCGAGCGAGTTGGCGTGCTCGGCGTCCCTGTCGATGGCCAGCAGCGTGCCGTCGCTGGCCGACACGCGCACGACGTACGCGCCGCCGGGCGTGGTCACCTTATAGTTGCGATTGGTCAGCCCTCCTGGCAGCTCCTCCACGGCTCGTGGCACGCCGGACAGCAGGGGGATGCGATCGAGGAGCTGGGCAACGGCCATGGTCGATGCTAGCTCCACCGGCCTAAACGGTCTAGACCTTTTATGGTACGGCGGTTAGCCTCGCGACCATGAGCGACTCGGCCCGCATCGTGATCATCGGTGGTGGGGTGGGCGGCACGTCCGTCGCCTACCACCTCACCCGACTAGGCGAACGCGACGTCGTCCTGCTGGATCGGGACGAGCTCACCAGCGGCTCCACCTTCCACTCCGCGGGCCTGGTCGGCCAGCTGCGCGCCGACCCGACGCTGACCCGCATGAACCAGTACTCCGTCGAGCTCTACCGCACCCTCGACGCCGGCTGGACGGAGTGCGGCGGCATCAAGCTGGCCTCCACGCCCGAGCGCATGGCGGAGATCCGCCGGCAGATCGGCTGGGCGCGCACGTTCGGGCTGCCGCTGCGGGAGATCTCGGTGGCGGAGGCCGTCGAGCTGTTCCCCCTGATGGACCCCGAAAGGGTCGTGGGGGCCGCGTACCTGCCCACGGACGGGCAGGTGGACCCGTCCCAGCTCTGCTACGCGCTGGCCGCGCGCGCCCGCGAGGGCGGGGCGAGGCTGCGCACCAAGACGCGCGTCCTCGGCATCACCACCGCCCGCGGCCGGGTCACCGGCGTGCGCACCGACCAGGGCGACATCGACTGCGAGATCGTGGTCAACTGCGGCGGCATGTTCGCCGCCGAGATCGGCCGCATGGCCGGCGTGCGCGTCCCGATCGTGCCGATGTCCCACCAGTACGTGGTGACCGACGCCTTTCACGACCACACGGGCCTGCCCACGCTGCGCGACCCCGACCTGCTCGTCTACTACCGGCAGGAGGTGCAGGGCCTGGTCATGGGCGGCTACGAGCGCACGTGCGCGCCCTGGACGGCCGGGGCCGACACCTTCGACGCGGTGCCTCCCGACTTCAACGGCCGGCTCCTGCCCGAGGACTGGGCGAGATTCGAGGAGATCTCCGACAACTCCAGGATCCGCGTGCCGGCGATGGCCGACGTCGGCATCCGCAAGCTGATCAACGGCCCCGAGGCGTTCACCCCCGACAACGAGTTCTGCCTGGGGGAGACGGAGGTGGGCGGGTTCTTCGTCGCGGCCGGGTTCTGCGCCCACGGCATCGCCGGTGCCGGCGGCATCGGCAAGGTGATGGCGGAGTGGATCGTCGAGGGCGAGCCCGCCATGGACGTCCGGCACATGGACATCCGCCGCTTCGGCCGCCACTACCGCTCGCCGTCGTACACGATCAAGCGCGCGGTCGAGAACTACGAGACGTACTACGACATCCGCTATCCCGGCCATGAGCGGTCGGCGGGACGGCCGCTGCGGGTCTCGCCCGCGTACGCGTGGCACCAGCGGCACGGGGCCGTCTTCGGCGAGAAGGCGGGCTGGGAGCGGGTCAACTACTACGCGGCCAACGCCGCCGAAGGGGACGGCGAGCGCCCCGCCGGCTGGGCGGGGCGCGAGTGGTCGCCCGCGACCGGGGCGGAGCACCGGGCCACGCGCACGGCCGCGGGGCTGTTCGACGAGAGCTCGTTCGCCAAGATCGAGGTCACCGGTCCCGACGCGGCCACCCTGCTGGAGTGGGTGTGCGACAACCGGGTCGCTCGCGAGGTGGGCGCCGTCACCTACACCCAGGCGCTCAACCGGCGCGGCGGCATCGAGTGCGACTTCACCGTCACCCGGCGCGGCGAGGAGGAGTTCCTCATCGTCACCGGCACCGCGTGCGGCACGCACGATTTCGGCTGGCTGCGCAAACAGGCCGCGCTCACGGGCTCGACCGCGAGGATCGCCGACGTCACCGGCCAGTACGCCTGCGTCGCCCTGTGGGGGCCGCGCGCCCGCGACATCCTGTCCGGCCTCACCCCCGACCCGCTCGACTTCCCGTTCATGTCGTCACGTGAGCTCACCGTGGGCGACGTGCCGGTGCTGGCGCTGCGGGTGACGTTCGTGGGGGAGCACGGCTGGGAGCTCTACTGCTCCAGCGAGTACGGGCTCGCGCTGTGGCAGGCGCTGTGGGAGGCGGGCGAGCCGCACGGGATGGCGGCCTGCGGCTACCGCGCCATCGACAGCCTCCGGCTGGAGAAGGGCTACCGGGTGTGGGGCGCCGACATCGGGCCGGAGACGACGCCGTACGAGGCGGGGCTGGGGTTCTGCGTCAAGCCGGACAAGGACTTCCTCGGCAGGGACGCCCTCGACCCCGACCCCGGGAGGAGGCTGCGCTGCGTGACGCTGAGCGACCCGAGGGCAATCGCGCTCGGCAACGAGCCGGTCCGGGTGGACGGCCAGGTGCTGGCCCGCGTCACCTCCGGCGGGTACGGCTACACCGCCGGCCGGTCAATCGCCTACGCCTACCTGCCGGTCGAGCCGGGGGCCGGGGTGGAGATCGAGGTCGAGGGCGCCTGGGTGCCGGGAACCGTGGTCAGGACCCCGCTGGTTCCGTGACGCCGCTGCGCACCGAGATCCGCACCCGGTCGGGACGGAACAGGTCGCGGGCGAACTCCACGGGCATGCCGCCGGCCGCGTACGCCGTGCGCTCGATCAGCATGAGCGGCGCGCCCGGCGTCATGCCCAGCTCCGCGGCCTCGGCAGGACGGGCGATCACCGGGTCGAGCCGCTCGACCGCCGTGCGCGGCGCCAGGTCGTAGCGGCCGGCCAGCAGGGCGTAGAGGGAGCCGGTGAGATCCTGGTCGAGCAGGCCGGGCAGGTCGGGGAAGTAGGAGCGTTCGAGCGCCACAGGCGATCGCCCCCTGGCCGACCGCGCCGAGCGCACCCTGGCCACCTCGTGCACCGGCGAGCCGGGCGCGACCCGCAGCGCCCTGGCCACCGCCGCGGGCGCGGGCACCGTCGCCGCCACGAGGATGCGCGCCTCGGCCCGCAGGTGCGCCCGCCGCAGCTGCTCGGTGAACCCGGTCAGCCCGGTCAGGTCGCACTCGATGCGCGGTTCGGCCACGAACGCGCCGCCCGCCCTGCCGGGCATCCTGACGAGCACGCCGTCGCGTTCCAGCGTGGCCAGCGCCTGCCTGAGCGTCATCCTGCTCACGCCGAGCCGCCCGGCCAGCTCGCGCTCACCGGGAAGCCGATCGCCCGGCGCCAGCTCGCCGCTGGAGATCGACTCGAGCAGCCACCGCTCGATCTGCACGTGCGCGGGGACGCCGGTGCCGCGCTCCAGCTGAGGCGGTGTCCCTACCACACGCGCATCGTAGCCCGGTCAGCCCTTGGCGGGCTCCCGCGGCCGTGGAGGGGGCAGGGGCAGCGGCAGGCCCGGCAAGCCGTCGATGCTGGTGGCGACGTGCTCCTTGCGGGAGAAATAGGTGTTGAGCGACTCGTCGTCCTCCCGGGCGAACCGCTTGGCGTGCAGGTCGCGGTCCTGCTCGTAGGACATGAGGGGAACCGCGAAGCCGCAGGTGTCGCGGATCAGCTCGGCGTGGACGACCACGATCGCGCGCAGCCCGTGCAGTCCGGCGTCGACCGCAGGGAAGCGGGCGACCAGCTCGGCCCACCGGGGGTCGTCCCTGAAGACGGGCTCGCCGCGCCCGTGCACCCGCACGATGGTCGGAGGACCTTGGAAGGCGCACCACATCAAGGTGATCCGGCCGTTCTCGCGCAGATGGGCGACGGTCTCCGCGTTGCTGCCCGCGAAGTCGAGGTAGGCCACCGTCTGCTCGTCGAGAACCGCCAGCGAACCGCTCACCCCCTTGGGGGAGAGGTTGATCGTGCCGTCGCCGGCGAGGGGCGCGGTCGCCGTGAAGAACACGGGCTGCGCCTCGATGAACGCCCGCAAGCGGCCGGTGATGGCGTCGTATGTCTTGCCCACGGTTCGTCGTCTCCGTCTTCGGGTGAAGGAGCGCGGCGCGTGACAACGGGCCGCCGGGCGCCATTCTCCCCGACCGGCCGCCGCGGGCGTCACCCGGACAGGTGCTTGAGCCGCTCCACGGCATCACCGAACTCGCTGACCAGGTCGTAGACCACCTGCCTGGCCGGTTTGACCTGGTCGAGCTGGCCCACGACCTGCCCGACGTAGTAGTTGACCAGTTCCACCGCCCCCGGCTCGCCCTTCTCCGCCGCCGCCACGATGCGCGCCATGGCCCCTTCGGCCACCAGGAGCTGCAGCGGCATGCCCAGCGGTCCGGGGCTTTCCTGGCTGGCGTCCCACTCGTCGGTCCAGGCCGATCGGAGCTGCCTGGCCGGCTTGCCCGTACGCGACCTGGACCTGACCGTGTCCAGTGACGAGGCCGCCAGGAACTTGCGCTTGACCGCGGGCGGCGTCTCCGCCTCCTCCGTCGTGAGCCAGACCGAGCCGCACCACACGCCGTCCGCGCCGAGCGCCATGGCGGCGGCCATCTGGCGTCCTGACGCGATCCCGCCCGCCGCCAGCACCGGCAGGGGCGCCACCGCGTCCACGACCTGCGGCACCAGCACCATCGTGGAGATCTCGCCGGTGTGCCCGCCTGCCTCGGTGCCCTGCGCCACGATGAGGTCCGCTCCCGCCGCGACCTGCCTGCGCGCGTGCTCGACCGTGCCGACCAGCGCGGCCACCGGCACGCCCGCGCTCCTAGCCCTGGCCACCATCTCGGGCGGCGGCGGACCCAGAGCGCTGGCGATCAGCCCGATCCGGTGTTCGAGCGCGACGTCGATCAGCCCCGTCGCCCCCGCCGCCGTCACCCTGCGGCCGAACTCGTCGGCCACCGCCGTCATCGGCTGCGGGGCCGCGCCCACGCCGTATTTGGACAGCAGGTGCGTGACGAAGTCGCGGTGCCGCTCGGGGATGAAGTCCATCAGGTGCGCGCGCCGGTCGAGCGCGGAGGCGTCGACCCTGCCCGGCACGAGCACGTCGACGCCGTACGGCCGGCCGCCCACCCGCTCGTCGATCCAGGTGAGCTCGGTGTCGAGCTGGTCGGGCGAGTACGCGATCGCGCCCAGCACCCCGAAGCCGCCCGCGTTCGTCACCGCGGCCACCACGTCGCGGCAGTGGCTGAACGCGAACAGGGGGAACTCGACGCCCAGGCGCTCGCAGATGGCGGTTCGCATGATGTGACGCTAACCGTCAGAACGATGTTCGGTCCAGATCAGGATCCGCTGTCGGCCAGGACGACGTCCGGCGCGTGCCAGCCTAACTCGGGCGTGTAACCGCGTACCCGCCTGGCCGGCACCCCGGCCACCACGCTGTGGTCGGGGAACTCGCCGCGCACCACCGCGCCGGCGGCCACCACGCACTGGCGGCCCAGCGTCGTGCCGGGCAGGACGATCGCGCCCGCGCCCAGCCACGAGCCCGAGCCGATCGAGACCGGGCTGTTGCGCGGCCACTGCCGGCCGATCGGCACGTCGGGGTCGTCGTAGACGTGGTTCTGGTCGGTGATGTAGACGTACGGGCCGGTGAAGACGTCGTCGCCCACGTCGATCGACTGGTGGGCCACGATGTGCGTGCCCCGGCCGATCGAGCAGCCGCCGCCGATGCGCAGGATCGATCCCGGGCCGAGGTCCACGCCCGGGCCCATGCCGCACGAGAGCGACACCCGCTCGCCGATCAGGGTGTGGTCGCCGACCTCGATCCACTGCTCGCCGAAGATCGCGCCAGGGGGGAACGCGATGCTGACCCCGTCGCCGAGCCGGCGGAACCGGTGGCCCGCCGGACTCGCCGGAGTGATCGCGCCTGCGCGGCGGATCGCCCGGTAGACGCGGTGAATCAGCGCGCCCGTTGCCCGCCGTACGAGTGACATAGAGTCCAAAGTTACCCTCAGGTCATGCCGTTCGCCCATGTGAGGGGCGTTGTTTGATATCCTGAGAGCCCGTGGACACTTCGGCCACACCTCGAGCCACGGGAGCCCCTTTGCGCAGCGCATCGCAAACCAAACATCTGTTCGTCACCGGCGGTGTCGCCTCCAGTCTCGGCAAGGGCCTCACGGCATCCAGCCTCGGCCGCCTGCTCAAGGGGCGCGGTCTCAGGGTCACCATGCAGAAACTCGACCCCTATCTCAACGTCGACCCCGGCACGATGAACCCGTTCCAGCACGGCGAGGTCTTCGTCACCGACGACGGCGCGGAGACCGACCTCGACGTCGGCCACTACGAGCGGTTCCTCGACACCGACCTGCACGGCTCGGCCAACGTCACCACCGGGCAGGTCTACTCCAACGTCATCGCCAAGGAGCGGCGGGGCGAATACCTGGGCGACACCGTCCAGGTCATCCCGCACATCACCAACGAGATCAAAGACCGGATCAGGGGCATGGCCGGTCCCGAGGTGGACGTCGTCATCACCGAGGTCGGCGGCACGGTGGGCGACATCGAATCGCTGCCGTTCCTGGAGGCCGTGCGGCAGATCAGGCACGAGGTGGGGCGCGACAACGTGTTCTTCCTGCACGTCTCGCTGCTGCCGTACATCGGGCCCTCGGGAGAGCTCAAGACCAAACCGACGCAGCACAGCGTGGCGGCGCTGCGCAGCATCGGCATCCAGCCGGACGCGATCGTGCTGCGCTCCGACCGGCCCGTGCAGACGGCGATCAAGCGCAAGATCAGCCTGATGTGCGACGTCGACGAGGACGCCGTCGTGTCCGCCGTCGACGCGGCCTCGATCTACGACATCCCCAAGGTGCTCCACTCCGAGGGCCTCGACGCTTACGTGGTGCGCCGGCTCGGCCTGCCGTTCCGTGACGTCGACTGGAACGAGTGGGAGCAGCTCCTGCGCCGCGTGCACCGCCCGGCGAAGGAGGCCACTGTCGCCCTTGTGGGGAAATATATTGATTTGCCGGACGCGTACCTCTCGGTGACCGAGGCCCTGCGGGCCGGCGGGTTCGCCAACGACGCGCGGGTCAACATCCGGTGGGTCAAGAGCGACGACTGCGAGACCCCCGAGGGCGCCGCGCGCGAGCTCGACGGCGTCGACGGCGTGCTGATCCCCGGCGGGTTCGGCGTGCGCGGCATCGAGGGCAAGATCGGCGCCATCCGCCACGCCCGCGAGGGCAAGATCCCGCTGCTCGGCATCTGCCTCGGCATGCAGGGCATGGTCATCGAGGCCGCCCGCAACATGGCGGGCATCGAGGACGCCAACTCCACGGAGTTCGACCCCGACACCAAGCACCCGGTCATCTCCACCATGGCCGACCAGGAGGACGTCGTCGCCGGCGAGCGCGACATGGGCGGCACGATGCGGCTGGGCAGCTACACCGCCAAGCTCGCCGAGGGCACCCTCGCCCGGCAGCTCTACGGCGGCATGGCCAAGGCCGACGAGCGCCACCGCCACCGCTACGAGGTCAACAACGCCTACCGCGAGCAGCTGGAGAAGGTCGGCCTGGTCTTCTCGGGCGTGTCGCCGGACGGCCGCCTGGTCGAGTACACCGAGCTGCCCCCAGACATCCACCCGTTCTTCATCGGCACCCAGGCGCATCCGGAGTTCCGCTCCCGGCCCACCCGGGCCAACCCGATGTTCAAGGGCCTCATCGGCGCCGCCCTGGCCTACGCCGACGGCCGCGTGGGCGCGACGACGGTGGGCCAGTGAGCTTCCAAGGCGACGGCTCGCCCCACCGGCGAGCGGGGCAATTGATCGAGGACACGCCCGAGTCGTGGGACGTGCTCGAGACGAAGGAACGGTTCGACGGCCACGTCATCAAGGTGGTCACCGACACCGTCAGGATGCCGCGCGACGAGGCGGCCGAGCGCGACTACGTGGTCCATCCCGGGGCCGTCGCCGTCCTCGCGCTCGACGACCAGGACCGCGTCCTGCTCATCAGGCAATACCGTCACCCCACCCGCCACCTGATGTGGGAGCTGCCCGCCGGCCTCCGCGACGTGCCGGGCGAGCCGCTGGTCGACGCGGCCGCGCGCGAGCTCGCCGAGGAGGCCGGCTACCGCGCCGCCACCTGGCACACGCTCATCGACCTGCGCACCTCGCCGGGCATGAGCGACGAGCGCATCAGGGTGTTCCTCGCCCGCGACCTGACCAAGATCCCCGACGAGGAGAACGGCTTCGTGCACCGGCACGAAGAGATCGACATGCCGGTCAAATGGGTCCCTCTGCCCGACGCGGTAGAAAAGGCGCTCATGGGAATGATCCACAATTCCCCGGCCGTGGCCGGTATCCTCGCCGCGTACGCGGCTTCGGTTGAGGGACTCGCCCTGTTGCGCCCCGCCGACGCCCCGGAGGCGTGACGGAAGGACCGATCGTGGAGGCCGTGCTCTCCAGCTACCTCGCCCATCTGGCGGTGGAGCAGGGCGTGGCTGCCAACACGCTCGCGTCCTACCGTCGTGACCTGCGCCGCTACTACGAGCACCTGCGGGCGCGCGGGCGCCTGGAGCTCCACGAGGTGGGTGAGGCCGACGTCCTGGCCTTCCTCGCCGCGCTGCGCGAGGGCGACGGGGAGCACCCGGCGCTCGTCGCCAGCTCCGCCGCCCGCGCCCTGTCGGCCGTGCGCGGGCTGCACCGTTTCGCTCTGCGCGAAGGCGTCACGGCCCACAACCCCGCCCACGAGGTACGCCCGCCGCGCCCCATGCGCAGGCTCCCGAAGGCCATCGCCGTCGACGAGGTCGAGCGGCTCATCGCCGCCTCAGGCCCGGACGGCGCGCCCCTCACGCTGCGCAACCGTGCCCTGCTGGAGGTCCTTTACGGCACGGGCGCCCGCATCTCGGAGGCCGTCGGGCTGGCCGTGGACGACCTCGAGGACGAGCAGGTGCGCCTGCGCGGCAAGGGCGGCCGCACCCGCGTCGTGCCGCTGGGACGCTATGCCCGCTCCGCCCTCGACGCCTACCTCGTGCGCGCCCGGCCCGGCCTGCTCGCCCACGGGCGCGGCACGCCGGCCGTCTTCCTGAACGCCAGGGGAGGCCGTCTGACCAGGCAGGGAGCGTGGGAGGTGCTCCACGCGGCCGCCGAACGAGCCGGGCTGAAAAACATATCTCCCCATGTTCTCCGACATTCCTTCGCAACTCATCTCTTGGACGGTGGCGCGGACGTTAGGGTGGTCCAGGAATTGCTCGGCCACGCCTCGGTGACGACCACCCAGGTCTACACCCTGGTCACGGTCGACAAGCTCCGCGAGGTCTACGCCGCGGCGCATCCACGGGCCCGGCAGTGATCTATAGTCTTTGCGGTGTGCGGCACCCTCGGCGTGCCGCCTTGCCGCGTTAAGTGGTGACGCCATAGTGTCCGTCCGGACGGTCCGGTTCGGGATCGTCAGGGAGGTTCGAGCTGGTGACTGTGACGACCAAGGGTTCGACCCCGGGGACCCCCGACAACCCCTGGGGCGACACGAAGACCAACGCGCCTTCCAACGGCGTCAACCTCGGGCCCACGCAGCGGCCCAGACCCGTGTTCCCCGAGCCGGTGGTGCCCGACGTGCACGGCCCGGCGCGCGTGGTCGCGATGGTCAACCAGAAGGGCGGGGTCGGCAAGACCACGACCACCATCAACCTGGGCGCCGCCCTCGTCGAATACGGCCTCAAGGTGCTGCTGGTCGACTTCGACCCGCAGGGCGCGCTCTCCGTCGGCCTGGGCATCAACCCGCTCCAGCTCGACCTCACCGTCTACAACCTGCTGATGGAGCGCGGCGTCACCGCCGAGGACGTCCTGCTCGAGACCGGCGTCGAGGGGCTCGACCTGCTGCCGAGCAACATCGACCTGTCGGCCGCCGAAGTGCAGCTCGTCACCGAGGTCGCCCGCGAGCAGGTGCTCGGTCGCGTGATCAAACCGCTGCTGCCGCACTACGACGTGTGCCTCATCGACTGCCAGCCGTCGCTCGGCCTGCTCACCATCAACGCGCTCACGTGCGCCCATGGCGTCATGGTGCCGCTGGAGTGCGAGTTCTTCGCGCTGCGCGGCGTGGCCCTGCTTATGGACACCATCTCCAAGGTCCAGGAGCGGCTCAACGAGGACCTCGAGATCGAGGGCCTGCTCGCCACCATGTACGACGCCCGCACCCTGCACGGCCGCGAGGTGCTGGCCCGCGTGGTCGACGCGTTCGGCGACAAGGTGTTCCACACCGTCATCAACCGCACGGTGCGCTTCCCCGACGCGACCGTCGCCGGCGAGCCGATCACCACGTTCGACCCCTCGTCCCTCGGCGCCAACGCCTACCGCGAGCTCGCGCGCGAAGTGCTCTCCCGCTGGCCCGCGCCTGCCACAATGGCCAGGTGACCGCAGAGCAGACCGAGCCCCAAGGGTTCCAGGTTCACCTGGACGTCTTCGAGGGTCCCTTCGATCTGCTTCTCGGTCTCATCGCCAAGCACAAGCTCGACATCACCGAGGTCTCGCTCTCCAAGGTCACCGACGAGTTCATCGCCTACATCCGTTCCCGCGGCCCCGAGTGGGACCTCGACCAGACCAGCCACTTCCTGCTGGTCGCGGCCACGCTGCTCGACCTCAAGGCCGCCCGGCTGCTGCCGTCGGGCGAGGTGGAGGACGAGGAGGACCTGGCCCTGCTGGAGGCCAGAGACCTGCTGTTCGCACGGCTGCTGCAGTACAAAGCCTACAAAGAGGTCGCCAAGATCTTCGCCGGGCGGATGGCCGAGGAGTCCCTGCGCTTTCCCCGTACGGTGCCGCTCGAGCCGCAGTTCGCCGACCTGCTGCCCGAGCTCATCCTGGGCATCGGGCCTGAACAACTCGCCAAGATCGCCGCCGGGGCCTTCACACCCAAGCTGCCGCCCACCGTCAACGTGGGGCACATCTACCAGCCGCTGGCGAGCGTCAAAGAGCAGGCGGCCATCCTCGTCATGCACCTGCGGCGCCTCCGGCGGGCCACCTTCAGGGCGCTGGTGGCCGACTGCGAAGGCACCTTCGAGGTCATCGCCCGCTTCCTGGCCGTGCTGGAGCTGTTCCGGGAGTCGGCGGTCACGTTCGAGCAGGTCGAGCCGCTGGGCGACCTGCACGTCACCTGGACGGGCGCCGACGACGGCGACGTCGCGGTGGGGGACGACTACGAGGAATCCGCGGAGAAACCATCCCATGACTGACAACCCACTGCCCAACCCCCGCAAGTCTCCCGACTCGGAGCCGCCACTGCCCGCCTGGATGACCCGCCACTTCTCTCAGATCGAAACCCCGTCCGGCGGCGGTGTATTCCGCCGCCAGCCCACGCAGCGCCGCGGCGACCTCGTGGGTGGGCCGTTCGAGCACCTGAGCCAGGGTCACCTCGGCGACCG
>NZ_SMKO01000150.1 GCF_004348685.1 Nonomuraea deserti
GCTCCGCACCAGCCCCCGCCCGCCGCCCCGAGGCGCAGGCCCGGGCCGGTCCGGGTCGTCCTCGGCGTGCTGATCGCCTGCTTCGGGGTGTTGTGCACGCTCGCCGGCGGCGGGGTCATCGCCCAGGCGTTCTCCAACAGCAACCAGGAGATCTTCAACCAGCGGTACGCGAAGAACCTGTGGCGCAACCTGCCGGCGGAGACGCTGTTCCCCCCGGCGATCGGCATGCGCGACCCCGATCGGCGCGGCGACGCGCGGGGCGGCTGGACGCGGGCCGCGATCTCGCCCGAGACCTCCTGCGGCAAGGCGCTGGCCGGCGGGCTCGCCAAGGAGGCGCAGGAGCGGGGTTGCCAGACGGCGCTGCGCGCCACCTACGTCGACGGCACGGGAGGGACCGCGGCCACCGTCGCCATCGTCGTGTTCCCGGCCGACGACTCCGCCAACGACCTGGACGCCATCCTGTACGAGGCGCAACGCGAGGAGCGCGACTACGGCGTACGGGCCCTGCCGGCGAAAGGCGTCGACTGGACGGACGGCGCGCGGGCCGGAAGCGGCGCCGACTCGGTCGCGACGCTGTTCGTCGCGGTGACCTCAGGGCCGGCCGACGGGCGGCGCGCCGGCGAGCTCCCGCCGCCATGGGGCAGGCGCGAGGCCGACCAGCGCATCGACCGCTCCCCCTGGGGCGAGATCGCCGCCGGGCTGGCCGAGAGCACCACCGCCCATCTGAGGGACGAGATCCAGGAGGCGAGACCGTGATCCGCAGGACGACCGTCGCAACCCTCCTCACCGTCCCGCTGCTCCTCTCGGCGGCCGCTCCCGCCCACGCCGCCGCGCCGGCCGGCTGGGAGCTCAACGCCATGGACGTCCCGCAGGCCCACCGGACCAGCCAGGGCGAGAACGTCACGGTCGCGGTGCTCGACACCGGCGTGGTGACCAGCCATCCCTCGTTCAGGGGACGGGTCACCTCGGGGCCCGACTTCCTCCGCTACGGAGCCGAGAAGGGGGACCCGCACTGGGGCGAGCACGGCACCGCGATGGCCTCCAACGTGCTGTCCGTCGCCCCCAAGGCCCGCGTGTTGTCCCTGCGGGTCATCCTCGATCACGAGGACCCCGGCAGGGACCGCATCGAGGAGGAGTGGGAGAAGTGGCGCAAAGGCGGCACCTTCGACAAGGAACTCCTGCCGATGCAGACGTCGGTGTCCCGAGCCGTCCGCTACGCGGTCGACAAGGGCGCCCGGGTCATCTCGATGTCCCTGGGCACCGACGAATGGGCGGGCTTCAACGACTACCTCGACGACGTCGCCGCGGCGGTCGACTACGCCGCCGGCAAGGGCGTCGTCGTGCTCGCCTCCTCGGGCAACGGCGGCTCCACGGACCGCCTCGCCACCGACGCCAACAACGTGGTGTCCTATCCCGCCGCGTACGCCGGTGTGCTCGGCGTGGCCGCCGTCAGCCCGCAGGGGCGGCGTGCGGAGTTCTCCCAGGTTCACACCTACAACACGATCGCCGCGCCGGGCGTGGACATCCGAAGCGCCACCAACACCGGCGGTTACCGGATGGTCAAGGGCACCTCGCCGGCGTGTGCCCTGGCGGCGGGCGCGGTGGCGCTCATGTTGTCGCGCAATCCCGATCTCAGCCCGCGGCAGGTGCGCGACATCCTCGTCCGCACCGCCACGAAACCCCCGAACGGCTACACCCTGTTCCTCGGCCACGGGATGGTCAACGCGGACCGCGCGGTACGGGCGGCGGCCACGGCCAAGGGCGCCGCATCGAAGGCGGCGGCGTACGAAGGGGAGAAACATTTCGGTGACGGGCCGACCGACTCGCCCATCACCCATCCCCCGATCGACCAGGAATACCTGGTCATCGGGGGCGTGGGCATAGGCATCGGCCTGCTGTGCTTCGCCGGCACCTTCTTCCTGGTACGGCGACGGCGCGTCTGACCCGGTGCCTCACCGGACAGGTGAACGCTACTTCCTGGGGCAGAGCACGGCTTCGGCCGCCTTCTTGACCTGCGGATCGATGGCTGGATCGGTGTGGTTGGCGCCCATCGTGACGGACACGACGAACTGCACCCTGCCGTCCCGCGAGGTGTAGGTGAGCGCGCTGAAGCCGGTCGAGCCGCCCTTCACGGGCCCGTACTCGCCCCCGCACACCTGCGAATCGGCGGATTTGCCCGACTTGGCCTCGGACGGCCTCGGCTCTGGAGCCGGGCGTCCGGCGTTGAGCGCCTCCTTCTCCTCCTTCGTCAGGATCTTGTTCAGGGCGAACGCCCGGTGGAAGGCGCTCAGATCGTCGGTGGTGGAGATCACGCCGCCGGCGGCGTAGCCGTAGCTCATGTTGAGACGGTCGAAGTCGTGCAGCTTGCCCTTGTCGTCCGGATAGTAGCCGTGACCGTGCGGGCCCTTGATGCCGCCGGGGAACTTGACCGGCAGGTAGGTGTCGTCCATGTGGAGGGGATCGAAGATGCGCCGCTCGAACTCCCGGGACACGGAGTGGTCGGTGAGGTCCTCGATGATCAGCCCGAGGAGCATGTAGTTGGTGTTGGAGTAGGAGAACTTCTCGCCCGGTTCCTGCGACCGCTCCACCGTGCGCGACCTCTTCACCAGTTCCAACGGCGGGTAGTAGGTGTCGAAGTCGAAGAAGTCGACCAGTTCCTTCGTGTACCAGTTGGGGATGCCGGAGGTGTGGTGGATCATCTGCTCCACGGTGATCTCGTCGGCCCGCTCCACCAGGTCCTTCTCCACCACGACCGGCAGCAGGTCGCTGAGCTTGTCATCCAGCGACAGCTTGCCCTCGGTGACCAGCTTCATGATGACGACCTGGGTCATCAGCTTGGTCTGTGACCCGATCCTGAAGCGGGCGCTCGCGGGGATCCTGCCGCCCTTGTCGTTCAGCAGGCGGGTGCCCGCCGAACCCTTGCCGACCTTCCTGCCGTCGACGTAGACCGCGCCGATCGCGCCCACGATCTTCGAGCTCTTCGCCAGCTCCGACAGAGCCTTCTGCACGTTGCCCAGCCGGGGCCGGTCCGCGGCGGCCGTGGCGGCGGGTGCGGCGACCCCCAACGTCAGCATCGCGCAGGCCAACCCGGCCAGGCCGGCCACTGTCGCACGTTTCACGTTATTTCCTTTCGTATGAAGCGGATAGGTCCCGGTCAACGTCACTCTGCGGAGCAGAGCAGTGATTCGGCGGCCTGCGCCACCTTCTCCGGCAGGTCGCCTGCACTGGTGTTGGGGACCTTCAGGGTGACGTTCACGCCGAGTTGCAGGTGCCCGTCCTTCGTGGTGAAGAGATAGGCGAGGGATCCCGGGCCCGACCCCAGGGCGGAGATGGCGATGCACGTGCCGGGCTGTTCCTTCGGGGGCCGCTCGCCAACCTGATACCGCCAGAAGGCGGCGAGGTCCTTCGCGGTGGAGACGACGCCGCCCGCCGCCCACGCGTTGGTGGCGTTCTGCCGGTCAGCGTCGCGCAGCCTGCCCTTGTCGTCGGGGTAGTAGCCGTGCCCGTGCGGACCCTTGATGCGCTGCGTGGGCCTGGTGGGCAGGTAGGTCCTGGTCATGCCCAGCGGCTCCCACAGCCTCTTGGCGAAGGCCGCGCTCAGGCTGTCACCGGTCTCCTTCTCGATGATCAGGCCGAGCAGGACGTAGCCGGTGCTGGAGTAGGAGAACTTCTCGCCCGGATCCTGCGCGCGCTCCAGCCCTCGCGAGACCTTCAGCAGATCCATCGGTGAGTGGTAGGTGAGGTCGAAGAGGTCGAGCCTTCCGCCGTAGTCAGGGACGCCGGAGGTGTGCTTGAGCAGGTGGTCCACGGTGATCTCACCGGCCCGCTCCACCAGGTCCTTATCGACGACGACCGGCAGCAGGTCCCCGAGCTTGTCGTCCAGGGAAAACTTGCCCTCCTCGACCAGCTGCGCGATCACATCGGAGGTCATGCCCTTCGTGTGCGACCAGCCCCGAAAGCGGGAGTCGGAGGGAATCCTGCCGCCCTTGCCGCCGATCAGGCGGGAGCCGGCCGAGCCGCGGCCGATGCGCCTGCCGTCGTGGAACGCCTCGCCGATGACGCCCACCACGCCGGCGTCCTCGGCGAGCTCGTCCATGGCCCGCTGCACGTCCCCGATCGTGGGCGGGGCGGCGGCCACCGCGGGGGCGGGGTGAGCCAGCAGCACGGCACATGCCAGGGCTGCCGCACCGGCGGCAGTCGTACGTCCCACGATGTCTCCCTCAAGTCACGCGGCCCGCGCGGTGGCGGTCTCGCCGGGCGTGGGCGCACGCCTGCCGGGGCCGGGGTCGAACCCGGCCCCCGGCAGGCGCACCAGCACCCTCGCCGTCCTTTATGGCCGAGTGGATGTTTCCTCCTCGTTTGCCGTTGGAGGCGAGGGCGTCCACCGTCGTTTTGTAGTCCGCTTCTAGAGTTCGGCTAGCCTTGCTGGCCGTGAGCGAGGACAGGAAGCCGAACAAGAAGGCGCAGAAGTCCGCCGAGACCCGGCGCCGGATCCTGCAGGCCGCCGGGGAGTTGTTCGTGGCGCAGGGCTATGGCGCGACCATGCTGCAGCAGATCGCCGACGAGGCGGGCGTGGCGGTGCAGACCGTCTACTTCGTGTTCGGCAACAAACGCCGCCTGCTGAAGGAGCTCGTCGACGTCACGATCGCCGGCGACGACCGTCCCGTGGCGACCCTCGACCGGCCGTGGTTCCGCGAGGCGCTGGACGCCGCCACGGCTCAGGAGCACCTGCGGCTGTACGTCGCGGGCACCCGGGCCGTGCTGGAGCGGGTGGCCCCGATGACCAAGGTGCTGCAGATCGCCGTGGCCACCGACCCGGAGATCGCCGAGATGTGGCCCGATGAGCGGGATCCGCGCTACACGGTGACACGGACCGCCGCGGACAGCCTGATGGCCAAGCCGGGGGCACGTCCCGAGGTCTCCGACGCCGCCGACCTGCTGTACGGCGTGCTCAGCCCGGACCTCTACCTGGTGTTCACCCGTGACCGGGGCTGGACGCCCGAGCGGTTCGAGCGCTGGGCCCTCGACACTCTGCGCGCCCAGCTCTGCACGGATTGACCAGGCGTACACACGAACGCACGGCGCGACCGGGCCTCGGCATGGGCCGCGCGAACCACGGTCGGCGGCCGGAGGAGAGCCACTACGCTGGTGCGGACTTGATCTTGGCTCGACGCCTGGCGCCACGGGCCTTCCGCAACGACGAGGTGCTGCATCGTGGTCACGCACGAAGAGATGGTCGAGGCGTTCGGCGACGACGGCCTGCTGCTGATGGACGCCGGGCAGTGCGCCGAGATGGGGCTCTCGGAGGCGGACGCGCACGTCCTGTGCCAGGTCGGGCTGCCGGTGCGCGCGGACCATGCGTTCACCACGGCCGTCTCCGACGAGCCGCGGACGGGCTCTCTCGTGGTGTTCAAGACCGGCAGCGGGGAGGTCGACGTCCTCATCCTCGGCGGGACGCCGGGAGGGGCGGGCACTCGCTACTTCCTCGACATCCGGAGCGGTGTCGTCGGCCTGCTCTCGCTCGACGGGGAACCCCAGGCGGAGCGGATCAACAGCTCGCCGGCGACCTTCGTCGAGTTCCTCCGCCGGCTCCGGCTGCGCCAGCAGGCGCTGAACGGCGCGCCCGAGGACGCGGGACCGCGCTGCACCGAGGAGCTGTGGCTGTCGTTGAAGGAGCTGGATCCGGACGCCTTCCGCGACGCAGAGGCCTGGTGGTCGATGGTCATGGACGACCTCATGGACCGCAGCCCCATCGATGAGGCGCGCGCGTTCCTGCGGCAGCGCCGTGCGGAGGTCGGCGCCGCCTCCTCCGGGCCGGGCCCGGCGCCGGCCGCCGAGCCGCGGCGCGCGCAGCGTGAGCGCTTCGACCAGGCACTCGGCCGGTTGACCGACGAGGGCTGGCAGATCGTGGACGCGGGGCGGTTCGCGGCCGACACCGAGACGAGCGGCCTGCTGAGCCTGCCCGCCGACCTGGCCGATCACTTCGCACCCGGCGGCGCGCTCGTCAAGGACGTCACGATCTCCTGGCGGGGCGGATTGCCGTCGCGGATCCAGTCGGTGTTCGCGCGGGAGGGCCTCGTGGTCTCCGTTCCCGGCCAGGCGGAGCGGGACGGCGACCCCGACGCGCTGCTGGACCTGGACGCCGAGGAGCTGAGCAGGCAGGCGGACGAAGCGATGGAGGCGCTCTTCGCCGCGGTGCACGGCCTGAACAGACCGGAGGAAGGGTTCGTCACCTGCGTGGCAGGCGGCGAGGTCTCCTCCGACCTGTGCCGCGTCGTACGCGCCTTCGACCGGCTCGCCGAGCAGGGCTATTTCGCCGAACCCGACCTCTGGCCGACGGTCTCCGGAGCCTGGCAGCACGTCCACGAGGCCGGGGCGTCGGCGAAGGCCGTCTTCTGGACCACGCAGGCGCACACGTCGTGTTTCGACGCCCGGGGCGACCTGGTCGACGAGCTCACGCTGCAGTGGGCCGGCGACCGGGATCTGATCGCGCAGGTCCTGTCCGCCACCGGACTCGTGGTGGAGAGCCCGCAGGACGCGGGCACCACCTTCCTGCTCCGCCCGAAGCGGGCCGATCGCGACCGGTGAACACCGGCTGAGCCACCAGCGAGATCGATCACCGGGTGCCATCCGCCGCCCGGCGTCGCGCAGCCGACAGGCGAAACAGCCGGGAAACCACCGCCGGTCTAGACAGTCGCTACGAGTCCGGGCGACAGGCGTCTCACACCCGATGCGGCCACGTCCGGCATTTCCTGCAGAGAGGATCTTCCTCGTGAGGCATGCGAAAGCAGTCGGTCTGGCCGGCCTGGCGTGCGCGATGCTGACGCTGGGTGTCACGGCACCGGCCACCGCCGCGGAAGCGACCCGCCCCCGGACGGGGGACGTACAGAAGGCCCTGTCCGAGCTGGCGAGAAGCCCGGAGGTGCTCGGCGCGATCGGCGCGGTCTACGTGGACGGCAAGAGAGTCGACAAGGGCTCGGGCGGCACGCGTCTCCTCGACGGCAAGGGCGGCAGGATCCCGGCGGGCGCCCGCTTCCGGATCGGGTCGCAGACCAAGTCCATGACCTCCGCGGCCATCATGAAGCTGGTCACGGAGGGCGAGTTCGACCTGGACTCCAAGCTCAGCGAGGTGCTGCCGGTCGTGGTGGAGAAGGACCTGGTGGAGCGGGCCGACGAGATCACCGTGGAGCAGATGATCCACCACACCTCGGGCATCCCCAACTGGTACACCCCCGAGCTCATCGACCCCTTCGACTTCGAGACGCGCTACACACCGATGGAGCTGATCACCAAGTCGCGCACCCTGCCGCGCGAGCAGGAGCCGGGTGAGAAGTTCTCCTACTCCAACACCAACTACTACCTCCTCGGCCTGATCATCGAGAAGTTCACCGGGCAATCCCTGGCCGCCGAGTTCGAGGAGCGCTTCTTCGAGCCCCTGAACATGGACGACACCTACCTGCCCACCAGGTGGCCCGGCAGCATCAAGGGCCCGCACGGGCACGGCTACTTCCCCGGCAAGAACGGCGAGCTGGTCGACTTCGACAACCAGAACATGAGCTACGGTTACGCGGCCGGCGGCGTGATCTCCACCGCCGACGACCTCAGCGCCTTCCACCGGGCGTTCGCCATGGACAAGATCCTCACGAAGGAAGAGAAGGAGGCGCTGAACGCCGGCCGGCCTTCCTCCGAGCCGGACCGCGCCCCCAACCTCGACGTGTGCGACGACGAAGGCACGTACGGACACGCGAAGGGCAGCTCATACGGCTTCAACGCCCTCACCTTCAGCACCAGGGACGGCAGCGTGCAGTTGATCATGTCACTCACGCTGGCCACCGAGCACAGCGATCCGGCCATCGACCCCCTGTCCAAGAAGGCGGCAGAAGCGGTCCTCTGCCCCGAGAAGTAGCGCACCACCGCGCCGCGCGCCTTCACGTCCTCGCGCTGGAGGCGCCGCGCGCGTACTCCTCGACGGCGTGCGCGGTCAAGGGAATCGGCGCGCAGCCGAGCGCCCCTTGCCCGAAGCGGCGTTCGTCAGGGCAGGAGCTTCTCCCCGCTCAGTTCCACGCGCGGCTCCCCACCCGCGAACCACGTCCGCGCGTCGGACCGGATCATGGTCACCAGCACCGGCACGCTGAAGGCCAGCGGGATCACCTGCGTCGGATGGACCGAATCGTAGGCGAGCGCGAAGGCGATGCCGATGAGCGCGGAGGCGGTGATGAGGCCTTCGACGGCGATGACCGTGACGCGGACCCACGGCAGCCGGCGGGGCAGCAGGACCGCGCAGGCCGTCAGGGTGGCGGCGAACACCAGCGAGATCGTCGCGAGCACCGCCAGCAGACCTGATCCCTCCTCGCCCGCGTCGAACGAAGCGACTATCACCAGGAAGAACGTGCTCCCGGCGATGCCGAGAAACCCTTGGAGGAACATAGAGGTCCTGGCGGGCGAGAGAGCCTTCGGCAGGGACTGGCGGTCGACCATCGATCCTCCATGACGGCACGGACGCCGTTGAGGCGTCAAAGGCGGGAGTCTGCTGGAGACCGGCGCGCTTCGAGCGAGGACTCCATGGCACGGCACCCTACAAACGGCCTCGCGGGACCGGTCCCGGGCGCCCGCCGCACCGCGTCTCCCCGTGTCTCCCCGCGCCGCACCGCGTCTCCCCGTGTCTCCCCGCGCCGCACCGCGTCTCTCCGCGCCTCCCCCGCGCCGCACCGCGTCCCCCGCCGCGCCCGCGTGACCCCGCCGGTCCGTGGCTATCCGGCGGCGTACGACCTGGCGATCCGCGCGCCGAGATCGGCACCGTAGTTCTGGTGGTAGACCTGGGCGGAGCAGTAGACCGGTCCGCCTTGCCGGGCCAGGCCGGCGGTCCAGGTGACGGCGTTCTCCACGCCCGGGTCGCTCAACTGCAGGCCCGTGGCCACGATGTCGTCCACGCTGACGTCGACGAAATAGTTGCCCACGCCCTTGCGCTCGTACAGCCGCCACTCCAGCTTCGCGCTCTTCGCCCCGGCCAGTCGGGCCGTCAGGTCGACCGTGGTCTTCTGCCACGCGTGGTCGTTGGCGGCGACGTCCTGTTGCCACACCACCGTGCCGTTGAGGAGGAGCTGCTTCACGTGGAACCCGGCCGGGTTGCCACGGCCACGGCCGTCCCCGTGCCAGAAGCTCACGCTGTACTTGCCGGCGCCCGGCGTGAGCTGGACCTGACGGCTCGCGCCGCACCACATCCCCGCCTTGGTGGTGGTTTCCTGCTGAACGACGAAGCTCAGCCGCCCGTTGCCGGCGCGGGCGAGGTTGTCGCTCGCGGGCCGGGTCCAGCCGGCGTCGCGGGACACGAAGGGGAGCTTGTACTGCACGATCCCGGACAGTTCCCCCGCCCGGACGTGCTCGAGGGCCTTCCTGGTGACGGCCTCGACGTAGGCGACCGTCGGTTTCTGGGCGGCGTGGCTCAGCGGGTGGGCATACGGCATCAGGTAGACGTCGGTGCCGGGAAGCCGCTTGGCGAGCTGCCTGACCTGGTACGACAGGCTCCATGTCCACGACGTGTCCCGGTGGGGCTCGTCCCGGAAGGGGAAGATCACCCCATCCAGCAACGGGACCTGCTCGGCGATGAACGCGTCGGTGAACTGGCTGTAGTAGACCGTGGGGACGAACTTCAACGACGGGTTGATCGGCCTGGCCGCCGCACGCATCTGCTTGACGTACTCCGGCGTGAACGTCCTGAGGTCGTGGCCGTAGTCGTCCACGGTCCAGCCGATCAGGTTCGGGTGGGTCTTGGAGAGGGTCGCGATCTCGCGCGCCCATGCCACGTAGTCGTGCTTGTACGGCCGGGAGACGCAGCAGACCGCCTGGCTCGGCGCGTACACCAGCACCCAGACGTCGATTCCGGCGGCGGCGGCCGCCGGGAGGAACTCGCGACGCAGGTCCTCCCAGTGCACGTTGTCGCCGGCCATCGGGTAGACGTAGGTGTTGGCGTTGAGGGCCTTCAACCCCGCGATCATCACCTTGGTGTCGACGTGCCTGATCCCGTCGGCCCGCGGCTCCGCCTCCCGTATGAGGTTACCTGCGGTCCCCACCGCGCCGGGGGCCTCGGCGCGGGCCACGCCGGGGAGCATCGACAGCAGCACCGCTGCGACCATGACGAGCACAGAACGGGACACCGGGTTCCCTTCAGCAAGATCCGTGGACGAACGCGGTCAGCCTAGGAGGCGCCGGTATGCCGCCGGTATAGAGCTGCCGGCTGCTCACGAGTCCGCCTCGCCCCGTCCGGTAACACGCAGGAAACACCCGGTCCACGAGGATGCTCGGCATCTCGCTGCCAGGTGCCTGACCATCGCAGGTGCCCGGAGCGGCGGCAGACCAGGCGATCAAGAGAGCACGCGTGTCAGGAAGAGAGGCATGATGAGGAACGTGAGGTCCCGCGCCGTCCGGACATTCGCCGGAACGGCCGCTGCGCTGTTGGCCACGGTGCTGATACAGGGACCGGCAGCGGCATCGTCCGGTGCGCTCTATCCCAAGAGGGTCGAACACGGTTCGGACTATGCGATCGTCTGGACCGGCACCAGAACGGTCGTGGCGTTCGATGGCGAGAAGGACGGGAATGATGTCGTCGCCCAGGTCAGGTGGTGGGATTCACGCTGGGCGGAAGAGCGCGTACACAACGAGTGGGATCGTAAACCGGACAAGAAAGACGAACGGGGGAAAGTCCCGGGCGTCGTCCGCGAGATCCGAGTCTGCGAGGAAACGGGTAGCTGCTCCGATTGGGAGTGAGCTGGTGTCCTGCGGCTGAATCTCGCGTGCGGGCAGCCGGCAGGATGATCAGCCGAGGAACGCCGGGCGCAGCATGGTGAAGGCGCGGTCGACCAGGGTGAGGCGGTCGATGGAGCCGCCGGTGCGCAGCCATTCGCGGGCCACCGCGTCCAGTGCGGCGCCCGCCGCTGCCGCCGCCAGGTCGGCCTCCAGCGGCGGCATCCCGCGGTCGGCCAGTGCCTGGATGATCCGGGTACGCGCCTCGTCGCGTTTCTGCAGGAGCCTGGTGCGCAGCGCGGGCGTGGACTCGACGAGCCGCATCGCGTCGGCCTGCGCGTTGATGCGCGACTCCCAGCCGCGGAGCACCGCGTGCAGGCACTGCCACGGCTCCTCCTGCGGCGGCCGGGCGGCGATCTCCTGCGCGACCTGCTCCCCCATCGTCTCGATCTCGCCGAAGACGACGTCCTCCTTGGTCGGGAAATAGCGGAAGAAGCTGCGTTTCGACATCCCGGCCGCCCTGGCGATGTCGTCGACGGTCGTCTCGTCGAAGCCGCGCTCGGCGAACAACTCCAGCGCCCGCCCGGCCAGCTCGGCGCGTACGGCGCGCCTGGTGCGATCCCGCAGACCTTCCATGGCTTCCATCCTACACCGATTGCCATCTGTGGCACTCGGTGTCATATTTGGTCCATCGATCTCGAAGGTGGTGGATCTCATGGACGGCAAGACTGTCCTGGTCACCGGCGGCACCGGTGGCATAGGCAAGGAGACCGCGCGAGGGCTGGCCGCGCGCGGCGCCCGGGTGATCCTGGTCGGCCGCGATCCCGTACGCGCGCAGCGGGCGGCGGACGAGCTCAGTGCGGGCGGCGGCCGGGTCGAGGCCCTGGCCGCGGACGTGACCCGGCAGCGCGACCTCGCCAGGCTCGCCGCTCAGGTGGCCGAACGCTGCGACCGGCTCGACGTACTGATCAACAACGTCGGTACGAACCCGCCGCGCCGCATCCTCACAGAAGACGGCGTGGAGGCCACCTTCGCCGCCCACGTGCTCACCCCGTTCACGCTCACCCGCCTCCTGCTGCCCCTGCTCGGTGGCCGGGTCGTCAACATCACCGGAGGCATCCCCGGCGGCCCGATCGAGCTGGACAACCTGCAGGCGGAGCGGCGTTACCTGGGATGGACGTTCAGCCAGTACAACCACACCAAGACGATGCTCATGGCGATGAGCCTGCGCTTCGCCGAGCAGGAGCAGGTCGCCGGCAGCGGCGTCACGATCAACGTCGCCTACCCCGGCCACGGCCACACGCCGATGAACCAGTCGATGACGACGGCCGGGTTCCCCTACGTGTACCGCCCGATCGTCCCGCTGCTGCGGGCCGTGACGCCGCGGATCTTCGGCGACCTGAGCAAGCCGTCCCGCTCCAGCGTCTATCTGGCCTCCAGCGACGACGTGGAAGGGGTGACGGGGACGTACTTCGGCAGGAAATGCCGCCGCGTTCCCTGGCCGGCCAGCGCCCTCGACCGGCGCAACCAGGACGCGATCTGGACCCTGTGCGAAGCCCTGACCAGGGAAACGGTCTGACGTCCGCGCCACGTCCCCCGCACCGGACGATCCTCACGGCGCTCCTCGGGCCGGCCGGGGCGCCGTCGTACACCGACCGTCGGCGCCGGCAGGACCCTCCGCCGGCCTCGCGAGGCTCACCCCCTCCGTCCGCGCCCTGGCCCCGGCAGCCGCACCGCCGCTGGCCGGTCCGTCACCGGCGACGCGGCTGCCGTATCCACGATCAGGCCCCTGTCATCACCCGGTGAAGCGGATCGTGGCGCCCTTGCTGGTGATGGCCAGTACGCGGAAGGACAGGGCGTTCTTGCCGTTCCTGCGCATGTTGCCCCGAGCGCCTTCGCCCAGGGAGGAGGTCATGCCGGGCCCCCGCACCACGACCATGTCCTGGTTGAAGATGCCGCCGACGTACTCCTTGGAGACGTACACCCTGGAGAAGCCGTAACGCTTCGCGGAGATGCGGAAGCTCACGGCCTTCGAGAACGTGAACTTGCATTTCCCGTCGTAGCAGCCGCGGTAGCTGGGCTTGGCCGCGGCGGCGGCGGGGGTGGCGGCCATGGCGGGCGTCACGACCATGGCGCACGCAAGGGTCAGGGCGCTGATGGCCTTCCTGTGCATGGTCTTACCTTTCATCGGTTTTACGGCGATTCGCCGCAGGGGTGCGATCTTTATATCGGGCATCCGGCGGGAGGGGTCCCGAGGCCGCGGTACGACACTGGTGTCCGATGTCGTCGCGCGAGCGAGGGAGCAGAGATGCCAGGCGGACCGACCAGGCGAATGGCGCTGGTGAGCGCGGTGACCGTTGCCGGACTGCTCACCGGCTGCGGCGCCCCGGCTGAGGAGACGGCCTCGCCGGCCGCCGCCCCGGCAACGTCACCGACGTCCCCGGCGCCGTCCTCTCCCGCGCCGTCCTCTCCTGTGGCGAGTTCCCCGTCGGCGACCCCCTCGCCGACGGCGTCGTCGCTCCCGAAGGCCAGGAACGGCACGAAACTCCGGGCGTGCCGGGACGCGAAGTGCGAGGTGCTCGTCTCGGACGGGCGGACCATCACGCTGGACGCCAGGTGGGGCCTGGCACCGGTCCAGGTCAGCGTCGAGAACGACTCGGTCACCTTCCGCATGGTCACCGCGTCCGGCATGCAGGCCACCCTGTCCGAGCAGACGCCGGACCAAGGAGGCCCCAGCACCATCAACGACGTCGACTTCGAGGTGCTGGCGGTCAAGGGGAAGAAGGCCGTCATCAAGATCACGCACTAGGACGGCGGGTCACCGGGCGTCGCGGACGTACAGCAGGCTGTACCCGACAAGCTCCAGCGCGCGGGATCGTTCGAGGGTGGGCCCCGACGGCATGCTTGTCCGTGTCCGGAGCGGACACCACCCCCGAATGCAGGAGCGTTCCCCATGTCGCGTCTCTCTTCCTCCTCCACGACCCCCCGGCGTATGCGCGTCCTGGCCGCGGCGGCGCTGACGGCGCTGGCGGCGATGAGCGTGGCCGCCGCCCCCGCCGCCGCCGTGGGCGGCCTCGACCGCGCGAAGGTCGCCCGGGACAACCCGGCCGACGAGCTGCGGGCCGAACTGGACGAGATGCGCGACGAGGTCACAGACGCCAAGCGCTACCGCGGCGACGACGCCCTGCAGAAGCAGCTGAACGCCCTGGTCAAGAAGCACAGGTTTCCGGGGGCGCTGGCCACCGTCGAGGACGGCGAGGGCAGGACCCGCTATTACACCGCCGGTGTCGGCGACCTCAAGACCAAGGCCGAGGTGCCCGTCGACGGACAGGTGCGCATCGCCAGCAACACCAAGAGCTTCACCGCCGTCACCGTGCTCCAGCTCGTCGGCGAGGGCAAGGTCGAGCTGGACGAGCCGATCGAGACCTACCTGCCGAAGCTGCTGCGGGGCAAGTCCGGCGACGGCCGCAAGATCACCGTACGGCAGCTGCTCCAGCACACCAGCGGCCTGCCGAACTACACCCGCTGGATGCCCAACATCCTGGACGTCCGCAACAAGTACAGCAGCCCGCAGGACCTGCTGAAGACCGCCTTCGCCCACAAGGCGTCGTTCGCCCCGGGCACGAAGTGGGAATACAGCAACACCGGCTACATCGTGCTCGGCCTGCTCATCGAGAAGGTCGACGGCCGGCCCGTCGGCGAGGCGATCACCGACCGCATCATCGAGCGGATCGGCCTGCGCCACACGTACTGGCCGGGCAAGCGCGTCAAGACGATCCGCGAGCGCCACCCCAAGGGCTACGCCTCCAGGAAGCCCGGCGGCAGGCTCGTCGACATCACCCACCTGGACCCGTCGTGGGGCGGCGCGGCCGGCCAGCTCATCGCCACCCCCAGCGACCTCAACCGCTTCTGGCTCGCGTTGATGGACGGCAAGCTGCTCAAGCCCGCGCAGCTCTCGGCCATGAAGAAGACCATGAAGGCACCCGGCTTCCCGGCCGGCTGGGAGTACGGGCTCGGCCTGATGAAGATGCCGCTGAGCTGCGGCGGCACCGCATGGGGCCACGGCGGCGACATCGACGGCTACGAGACCCGCGGCGGCGTCACCGACCGGGGCCGGGCCGCCACCATCGCCGTCACGACCCTGCCCGCCACGGAACGCGCCGCGATGAGCGTCATCAAGGCCGCCGACACCGCCCTGTGCGCCGAACGATAACCCGCGTCACATCCGACCGAGCCACGGGAAGCGCACGCACCCGGGGCTCGGCGCTGTTGTCGGGCGGTCCGCGGACACGGCTCGCAGACCGTCGAGGCTGCCAGCCGTCGGGCAAGGCCTCGCCGCTCAGACGGTCAAGGGACGCCGTCGCGGCGGCCGGCAACGTGCGGGTCAGAGGGCGTCGCCCTGGAGGCCCTCAGCCGCGTGCGGCGGGTGGGGTGACCTCGGCCGTGCCGTAGAAGATCGTCTTCAGGCCCAGCGGGGTGTCACTCCCACTCGATGGTGCCGGGAGGCTTGCTGGTCACGTCGAGCACCACGCGGTTGACCTCGCGCACCTCGTTGGTGATCCGGGTCGAGATGCGGGACAGCACGTCGAAGGGCACCTTCGCCCAGTCGGCCGTCATCGCGTCCTCCGACGTCACCGGGCGCAGCACCACCGGATGCCCGTAGGTGCGCCCGTCGCCCTGCACCCCCACCGAGCGCACGTCGGCCAGCAGCACCACGGGGCACTGCCAGATCTGCCGGTCGAGGCCGGCCCTGGACAGCTCTTCGCGGGCGATCGCGTCGGCCTCGCGCAGCAGCTCAAGGCGCTCGCGCGTCACCTCTCCGACGATGCGGATGCCCAGGCCGGGCCCGGGGAACGGCTGGCGCCAGACCATGGCGGCGGGCAGCCCGAGCTCCTCGCCGGCCCGGCGGACCTCGTCCTTGAACAGCGCCCGCAGCGGCTCCACCAGCGTGAACCGCAGGTCGTCCGGCAGGCCGCCGACGTTGTGGTGGGACTTGATGTTGGCGGTGCCGGTGCCGCCGCCCGACTCGACCACGTCGGGGTAGAGCGTGCCCTGGACGAGGAACTCCACGGGCTTGTCGGCCATGATGGCGCGCTGTTCGTCCTCGAAGACGCGGATGAACTCGCGGCCGATGATCTTCCGCTTCTCCTCGGGGTCGGTGACGCCTTCCAGCGCCTTGATGAAGCGGTCGGCGGCGTCGACGACGCGCAACTTGACGCCGGTGACGGCCACGAAGTCGCGCTCGACCTGCTCGGCCTCGCCCTTGCGCAGCAGGCCATGGTCGACGAAGACGCAGGTCAGCCGGTCGCCGATGGCGCGCTGCACGATGGCGGCGGCCACCGCGGAGTCGACGCCGCCCGACAGCGCGCAGATCGCGTGGCCGTCGCCGACCTGGCGGCGCACGGCCTCGACGGAGTCTTCGACGATGTTGAGCATGGTCCAGGACGGGCGGCAGCCGGCCGCCTCGAGGAAGTGCCTGAGCACCGTCTGCCCGTGCTCGGAGTGGAGCACCTCCGGGTGGAACTGCACGCCGTAGAGGCCCCGCTCGGGATGCTCGAAGGCGGCGACCGGCGTCTCGCTCGTCGAGGCGGTCACCGTGAACCCCTCGGGGGCGGCGGCCACGCTGTCGCCGTGGGACATCCAGACCTTCTGGGCGCTCGGCAGGCCGGCGAAGATGACGCCCTCGTGGAGCACCTCGAGCGCGGTGCCGCCGTATTCGGCGACGCCCGTGCGGGCCACCTCTCCGCCCAGCGCCTGCGCCATGGCCTGGAAGCCGTAGCAGATGCCGAACGTGGGCACGCCCGTCGCGAACAGCCCGTGCGGCACGGGCGGCGCGCCGTCGGCGTAGACCGAGGAGGGGCCGCCGGACAGGATGATCGCCTTCGGATTCTTCGCCATCATCTCCTCGACGGGCATCGACGAGGGGACGATCTCGGAATAGACGTGGCACTCGCGCACCCGCCTGGCGATGAGCTGCGCGTATTGCGCGCCGAAGTCGACCACCAGAACCGTGTCGAATTCAGACACTGAAAACCCTCCAGAAGGCGGAACGCGGTGACTACAGTCTATCGGCCTTGTGGATTACGCCTGGCCTGGCTCCGGCTCTCGTGCTAACACAGAACAATGGATCTTGTCTGGCCGGCGACGACCTGGGCTCTGTGGGTCGCCACCCTGGCCGCCGCCTTCAAGGTGTCCGGTCGCGACAGGACCCCGGAGCGGGAGCAGCGTCATCCGGCGCCCGCCCCCGTGGCGGAGCTCTTACGCGGCATGCGGGTGCAGGACGTGTTCCATTCGGCGCTGTTCGAGCTGGCCGGGCGCGGGTGGGCCATCGTGGAGGGCGACCGGCTGTCGCTCGCGCCGCGGCGGGCGGAGCCCCTCCTGCCGTACGAGCGATGGGTGCTCGACCAGGTGAGCGCCCGGATGGGCGGGGCTCCGCGGGCCCCGGTGATCGCGCTCATGCCCGACGGGCAGGCGCTCGACCGCGAGTTCCTCCCCCTGGTCCGGCAGTGCGCCATCGACCTCGGGCTGGCGCGGCGGCGCTGGCCGAGCATGATCGTCCCGGTGCTGCTGGCGGGCGGGCTGGTGATCCCGTGGTTCGCCACCGTGTCCGCGGCCGGCCTGTCCTGGCCCGGGATGATCGCGACGATGGTGTCGTGCGTGGCCGGTCCGGGGCTGCTCATGGCGGGCCGCGGGTTCCTGCTGACTCCCGCCGGACGTGAGGTCGCCGGGCCAGGGCGCGTGGAGGTGAACCCGCAGCAGGAATGGATCTTCACCGGCAGCGGCTGGCGCGGCGTGGAGATCGTCCCGGCGGCCACCGTCGCGCGGGGCCCGAAGCGGCAGGAGATCAGCGGCTATGTCGTCAAGCGCTGGGTCAAGGCCGACACGGACCGCGAGACCGACATCTATTTCATCGCGGTCCACGACGGCAGCTCGGAGACGGCCATCGCGTTCCGGGTCAAGCAGGGCGTCTACCAGGATGTGCTGCCGGGTGACTCCGTACGCCTGCTGGTCAAACCGCGTACCGGCGCGGTGGTGCGGGTGCTGGCCCACGAACGTCAGTGGTGAAGCGGCAGGCGCCCGCTGAGCAGCGTCTCGGTCTGCAGGCGGAGCCGCGCGGCGTGCTCCGGGTCGGTCAGCAGCAGGAACCTCTCGTCACGGATGGCCTCCACCACCAGGCCGGCGACCTCGGACGGCTCGATGCCGCGTTCCGCCGCCCTGCTCACCGCCTCCTGCGCGGCCACCTCGTCCGGGCCGGGCACGGTGGCCAGGCCCGGGGGACGCAGCCGCGCCGAGTCGGCCATGCGCGTCCTGACCGCGCCGGGGCAGAGCGCGGTCACGCGGAGCTTGGAACCCGCGTCGGCCAGGTCGTGGGCGAGCGCCTGGGAGGCGGCCAGCGCGGCGTACTTGCCGACCGAGTAGCCGCCCGCTCCCGGCGTGGTGGACAGCCCGGCCACGGACACCGTGTTGACGATGTGCCCCTCGGTGTCCTGTTCGATCATGCGCGGCACGAACTCGCGGATGCCGTGCAGCACGCCCCACAGGTTCACGCCGAGCAGCCAGGCGAGGTCCTGCTCGCCGCGGGTCCACAGGTGGCCGCCCTGGAAGACGCCCGCGTTGTTGCACAACACGTGTACGGCCCGCAGTTCGCCGAAACACCGGTTGGCCAGGTGGCGTACGGAGGACGCGTCGGACACGTCGGTGATCTGCGTGAGCACCTCGGCGTCGCCCGCCTGCGCGGCCGTCTCCGCGAGCGCGCCGTGATCGACGTCGGCGAGCATCAGCGTCATGCCCTCGGCCGCGAACCTGAGGGCCAGCGCCCGCCCGATGCCGCTGCCCGCGCCCGTTACGACGGCGACCTTGCCGGAGAGCTCGCGCACGGACAGACCTCCTCAGCGACCGGCACTGCAGGGTGCTCCGGATCACCAGACGCTACAGGATGCCCGCGATCAGGCCCAGAGGCGGCGAACCGAGATCGAGCAGCGACTTGTGGAAGCGCTGCAGGGTGAAGCCGGCGCCCCATCGTTCGCGGGCCTGCTCGCGCAGGTCGCGGATGAGCAGCTTGCCCCACGTGTAGCGGCCGTACGTCGGGTCGAAGGATGCCCGTTCCGCCTCCGCCGTCGCGGCGGGGCCGGCCAGGTGCGTGTCCGCCTCGAACCGCCTGGCGCCCTCCTCGACCGTCATCTGGCCGGTGTGCACGCCGATCGCGCAGGCCAGCCGGGTGACGCGGATCAGCGCCTCCAGCCAGACGCCGATCTCGAAGCGCGGGTCGCCGGCCTCGAAGCCCTCCTCGACGCAGAGTTCCTCGGCGTAGTGGGCCCAGCCCTCGATGAACGCCGTCGACTGCAGCAACCTGCGCACCTCAGACGGGGCCCGCCGCAGCGCCCTGGCGTGCGAGAAGTGCCCTGGAGCGACCTCGTGCACGTTGATCGCGGGCAGCGTGGTGCGGCTGAAGACCTCCAGCCACTCCTCCTGGTCCCGCCGCGGCCAGCTCGGGTCGGGCGGCGTGACGTGGTACCAGGACGGGCCCTCGGGCTCGCCGGGGGCGTTCCACGACATCATGGCCATCGCCCAGCGGCGCGACTCGGGCGCCGGCCCGACCAGGCACTCGCCGTCGTGGTAGGGCACGAGGTCCTTCTCGCGGGTGAACGCGATGGCCTTCTCCGTGCCGATCCTGGCCGCCTCGATCACGCCGTCGGCGTCGGGGTGGTCCTTGACCAGCTCGCGTACGACGTCGAGCGGCGGGCGGCCCTGCTCCCCCAGCTTGGCGCAGGACTCGGCCAGCAGCGCCATGAGCCGGTCGCGCTCGGCGTCGGCCCGCTCCGCCAGCCTGCCCAGGTCGACGGGGAGCCCTTCGGCCGTGCCCATGAGCCTGGCCAGGGCCTCGCCGCCGAGCGCCGCGTCGGGGTCGCCCTCGTTCGCCGCCCTCTCGATGTGGGCGACGAGCCTGCCGTGCGCCTCCAGCGCGGCCCCGTCCGTGACCCCGGCGGCCAGGCCCTTGGCGGTGCTCACCAGGGATTTCGCGACGGGGGCCGGGACCTGGTCGAGCGCGTCGAGCGCGTGGCCCACGGCCTCGGGCCAGAGCGCGAGGTGGGCCGCCCTGGCCGCGGCCCGGTCGCCGGCCGGGGCGTAGTCGCGGTCGTAGCAGGCCAGGTCGAGGTTGGAGAGGTGGGGCAGCGGGTTCCTGCGGTGCAGGGCCAGCTCGCCGAGCTGGGTGCGCAGACTCTCCTCGAACACCTCCAGGTGCCTGGCGTCGTGCGGGTCGGCGGGCGCGGCTCCCTCGCCGAGCCGGGCCAGTCCGGCGCGTACGCCGTCGGGCGACAGGTCCTGGATCCGGCCGTCGTACTCGTGCCTGCCGCCGCCTTCGCGCGCCTCGGGCACGATCAGGTCGGCAACGGCTCTCAACCTGGCGTCAAGTTCGGTCATGCCGCCGACGCTAGCGCACCAACTTTGCACAGATTAATGGCGCGCGTCCCTGTAGACCGGAATGCGAAACTGATCCGTATGGCCCTCCAGATCACGACGCTCGCGGAGCGTCCGGAGCTCGCGTCGGCGTTGTGGGACATGGACCATACGTGGCAGGAGTTCATGCTCAACGACCCGATGGCCGACCTGTTCTACGCGGTCGCCACCACCACCTACGCCGACTACGTGCTGGTGGCCGACGACGACGCCGAACCCGGCAGGCTGGTGGCGCGGGCGTGCATGATCCCGTTCGTGGCGAACGGGTCCGAGCTGCCCGACGGCGGCTGGGACAGCGTGATCCGCTCGGGCCGGCTGGCCCGCGAACGCGGCACCCGGCCCGACGCCGTGTCCGCCCTGGAGATCACCGTGCGGCGCGACCTGCAGGGGACGGGGCTCTCCGCGAAGATGGTGGCGGCGATGCGCCGCCACGCCGCCGGCCGCGGCTTCGGCGAGCTCGTCGCACCGGTCAGGCCCAACACCAAGCACCTCGAACCCCACACCCCCATGAGCGAGTACGCCTTCCGCACCCGCCCCGACGGCCTGCCCCATGACGCCTGGTTACGGGTGCACGTGCGGGCCGGCGGGAAGATCGTCAAGGTGGCGCCGCGATCGATGGTGATCGCAGGCACGCTCGCGGAGTGGCGAGGGTGGACCGGCCTGCCGTTCGACCGCACGGGGGCCGTCGAGGTGCCGGGGGCGCTCAATCCCGTGCACTGCGACGTGGAGCACGACCACGCCGTCTACGTGGAGCCGAACGTCTGGGTCAGCCACCCGCTGTAGCCCGGGTCAGGGAAGACGCGTACGCTCGCCGGGGGCGAGCAGGCGCAGCCGGTCGCCGAATCCCGCGAACGCCCGCTCCACCGTTTCCCTGCCCTGCGTGAAGTGCGTCCAGTGCTCGAAGTGCAGCGGCACCACGTGCCCCGCCCCGAGGATCTCGGCGGCCGTGACCGCGTCGGCGCTGGACAGCGTCAGGTCGCCGTCCACCAGCGGTGTCCTGGCCCCGCCCGCGAACAACACCGCCACGTCCACGGGGCCGGTCCGCCCGGCGATCTCGCGTACGACGTCGAGCGAGGCGTTGTCGCCGCTCACGTAGACGGTTTTTCCCTCGCCCTCGATCACGAATCCGGTCACCTCGCCCACGAGGTGCTCGGTCCCGTCGGGCCCGTGCTGCGCCGGCACCCCGGTGACGCGCACGGCCCCGACCTCGACGGACGCCCAGTTGGGCAGCGCCCGCACCGGCGCGCCCAGGCGCTCGGCCGCCGACCCGGTGGAGAGCACCAGCGGCACGGACGCCAGATGGGACCGGCCGGCGCGGTCCAGGTTGTCGGGGTGCTGGTCGTGCGAGAGCAGCACGGCGTCGACGGGCCCGGCCGCGTCGGCGCCGAAGGCGGGCCCCGCGGTCTTCGTGAGCTTCCGGTCGCCGATCGGGTAGTCGCCGGGCGGGTCGAACGTGGGATCGGTCAGCAGCCGCACCCCGCCGATCTCCAGGACCGCCGTCGGCCCTCCTGCATAACGAATCTCCACAGCCTTCACCTATCCCCGTTCTGAGCCAGCCCTCTGATTATCCGCCGCGCCGACCGGTGGCAGAGCGCGCGGAAGTCGTCCTCGTCCATTCCCATCCGGCCGCTGAGGTACTGCTGCACCAGGCCCTGCGTGCACGACGTGACCACCAGCGCGGTCTCGAGCACGTCGTCCGCGCGCAGCAGCCCCGTGCGCATGCCCTCCTCGACGAGGTCCGTGACGACGGTGAACGGCGGCCCCTGCCCGTCGCGGAAGTCCTCGGGGAAGCGGCGCGCCCCCGTCCACGCGTCGAGGATCAGGAACTGGAACAGGTGCCGGTTGCCGAGCGCGAAGTCGAGGAAGTCGTCGAGCGCCGCCGAGATCCGCTCCAGGAGATCCCCCGAGGGAGATCGCCGCCGCCACTCCGCGGCCAGCTCGCTCGCGCTCCGGTTGGCGACGGCCCGCAGCAGCGCCTCCCGGTTGGGGTAGTGCCGGTAGATGGCCATGGCGGTGATGCCCACGGCGTCGCCGACGCGCCGCATGCTGACCGCGGCGGCGCCCTCCTCGTGGAGGATGCGCTGCGCGACGGTCACGATGCGCTCGGCCGTACCCGGATCAGTCACGTTTACAGCGTATACGCAGCAGCGGGACCGCGATGTCCCGCCACCGGACGCCATGTGCCGGGAGGAAGAAGATTCGGTATCGCTACCGGCAGGTAGTTTTTGCCGATGCATGGCATGGGGACACAATTCCTCCATGGCATCCATCGCTCCGCTACGACCCGGAGATCCGTCACGGCTGGGCGGCCTGGATCTCACCGGCAGGCTAGGCGAGGGCGGCCAGGGCGTCGTCTACCTCGCCAGCGACCCGTCGGGCACACGCGTGGCCGTCAAGTGGATGCGTCCCGACCTGTCGGGCGACCAGGTGAGCGTCGAGCGGTTCCTGCGCGAGGTCGAGGTGGCCCAGCAGGTCGCGCCCTTCTGCACCGCCGCCGTCCTGGGCACCGGCGTCGAGCAGGACCGCCCCTACATCATCAGCGAGTTCATCGAGGGGCCGTCGTTACACCAGGTCGTGCTGGAGGAGGGGCCGCGCTCGGGCTCCGTCCTGCACCGGCTGGCCATCGGCACCGCCACCGCGCTGGCCGCCATCCACCAGGCCGGCATCGTGCACCGCGACTTCAAGCCCGCCAACGTGATCATCGGCGCCGACGGGCCGCGGGTGATCGACTTCGGCATCGCGCGGGCGCTGAACGCCACCGCGACGATCACCGGCACGGTCGTGGGCACGCCCGCGTACATGGCGCCCGAGCAGATCATGGGCCACACCGCCGGCCCGGCCGCCGACATGTTCTCGTGGGCCAGCACGATGGTCTTCGCCGCCTCCGCCCGGGCTCCGTTCGGCAGCGACACGATGCCCGCGGTGATCAACCGCGTCCTCAACCAGCATCCCGACCTGGGCATGCTGGACGGCCAGCTGCGCGACGTGGTGGTCGCGTGCCTGGCCAAGGATCCCGCGCAGCGGCCGACCGCCGAGCAGGTAATCATGCGGCTGCTGCAGCGCCCCGCGCCCAACGCCGGCATCCTCGCCGAGGCCGCCGCGGAGGCCGCGCCCCAGGCGCCACTCGCCCCTCACCCAGGACAACCTTCGGCGCCGCACCCTGGGCCCTATTCGGGACAGCACACGGGCCCGCGCTCGGGGCCTCATTCGGGGCCGCACTCGGGGCCGCCTTTCGGCCGGCCGCACGGCCCGGTCGCGCCGCCGGGGCCGCACGCCGCCACGATCCCGCCCCCGCACCCTCCCGGGCCCTGGCCGCCGGCGCGGCACGGGCAGACCACCCATCAGGGGTACGCCCCGCAGCCGCAGCGCAAGAGCAGGACCCCGCTGATCGTCGGCGTCACGGTGGCGATCGCCCTGCTGATGCTCGCCGGCGTGGTCGTGACCATCCAGGTCAACCAGGCCTCGCTCGCCGAGCCGTCCCGCACCAGGACCCCCGATCCCTCGCGGACCGCTGCGACGCGCGACCCGTCGCCGGGCACCACGCGGGCCGCCGTGCCGCCCACCGGCACGAGGACGCGACTCCCCGGCGGCGAGATCCACCTGTACGAGAACCCCGCCGACGCGATCTTCCTGACCTCCTACGAGATCAAGGACGAGAAGAAGGACGACTGGATCGACTACGCCAGGGACTCCCTGCACGGCACGTACACGAAGTACGCCGGCAACTGGGAGTCGATGGTCTCGCCCGACGGCCGCTACCTCGCGCACCGGGGCAGGAGCTACAGCTCCGACGACTTCGACTTCATCGTCATCACCGACCAGGACTCCGGCGAGCGCTCCACGATCAAGACCGTGAAGGACCCCCTGATCAGCACCATCAGGGCCTGGTCGAAAGACGGCGAGCGCATCCTGCTGAACACCGAGAAGAAGAACGGCGACGACTGGCTCCACCTGGGCTTCACCATCATCGACGTGGCCACGAAGAAGGCCACCACCATCGACGTGGCCGACACCTCGATCCGCGAGACCGCCTTCGGCTTCGACGGCGCCGACGAGGGCACGGTCAACGTCTATGGGGACGAGAAGAACCAGGGCCTGCGCTTCTTCGACGCCCAGGGCAAGGCCACCCGCTCGTTCCCCGGCATCGGCACGATGTCGGCCGGCACGCAGGACATCTTCTCGCCCTCGGGCGGCGCGTTCGTCACCAACTGCCCCAACGGCGACGACGGGGACCACTGCGTCTGGGACTCGGAGTCGGGCGAGCGCCTGCGCAAGTTCTCCTCCGACTGCGACAAGGTGCTCGGCTTCTACGACGAGCGCCACCTCTACTGCTGGGAGCAGGACAACGGCCCCAACGACGAGGTCCAGGTGGTCGACTTCAGCGGCAAACTGCTGCGCAAGCTGCTGGAAGTGCCCGACGAGATCAACTTCAGCCCGGCGTTCACCATCAATCCGGACAGAGTTTCCTGAACCATCCTGCCCGCACGCCCGTGATGGAGGGCATGAAGACGCTGATCCGCACGGCCGTGACCGCCACGGCGCTGGCGACGGTGGCAGCCGCCTGCGCCTCTTCGCCGGAAGGGGCGCCGCCCCGGAAGACGAGCCTGGGCGCCGTCCGCCTGGTGGCCTACACCGGATGCGACGACCTGCTCGCGGGCCTGCGCGAGAAAGCCGCCCAGAACGTCGGCCCGTACGGCTTCGGCAACGTCATGCCCATGACCGCCAGGGCGGACGCGAGAGCCGACACCGGGGCGGACACGACCGGCACCCCCGAGCACTCCACGACCAACGTGCACGAGGCGGGGGTGGACGAGCCCGACCTGGTCAAGACCGACGGCGACCGGCTCGTCACGGTCACGGACGGCACCCTGCGGATCGTCGACACCGCCACGAAGAAGGTCACCGAGTCCCTCGACCTGACCGACGGCGACGGGCCCGGCGTCCCCGCCGACCTGCTGATCTCCGGGGACCGCGCGCTGGTCATGCTGCGGGGCGGCGGCGCCGTGTACCGCTCCTTCGGGCCCCCGCGCGACACCCGGTACGTGCTGGTGGACCTGGCCGGCGAGCCCAAGGTGCTGAGCACGGTCGAGCCGCAGGGCACGTACGTCGACGCCAGGATGGTCGGGTCGACGGTCAGGCTCGTCACCCGCAGCCAGCCGGACATCACCTTCCCCCAGGTCAGGTCGATGATCCCGGACGCCGAGCGCGTCAAGCGGAACCAGGAGGCCGTACGGAAGGCACCGGCCGAGGCCTGGCTGCCCAAGATCAAGATCACGGACGCGTCGGGGACGGCCAAGGAGACCACCGTCGCGTGCGACCGGGTCAGCCACCCCGCCGACCACACCGGCACCTCCATGCTGACCGTGCATACCATCGACCTGGCCAAGGGCGTCACCGCGACGGGCACCGACCCGATCGCCCTGGCGGCCGACGGCGACATCGTGTACGGCACGGGCGGCAGCCTCTACGTGGCCAGCAACCCGCGCTGGTGGGGCATGCCGTTCCGCCCGCTGCCGGTCGCTCCCACCACGTCGCCGGACGGCGCCACCTCGCCGGACGCTCCCACCTCCACCCCCTCGCGAAGCGCTCCCGCCGCTCCTGGCCGCACCCCCACGCAGGGTGCTCCCACCACC
>NZ_SMKO01000151.1 GCF_004348685.1 Nonomuraea deserti
GGCCCAGCGGTGTCCGGGTGACGCCCGGCCTCCTCAGCGGGGCCATGGCGGTGCTCGTGCTGATGGTGTTCACGGTCGCCTTCCTGCTGACGAGGCAGGAGCCGCCGCCGGCGCCGCCGGGCAAACCCGTCTCCGCGCGGACGACGGCCCCGTCCGCGCCGCCCAGCACGCAGCCCCCGGCCAGCACGCAGCCCTCGACGAGCGAGCCGCCCCCGACCGGCGAGGCGAAGTTCTCCAGCGACGTCGACCCGTGCGACCTCCTCACCGAGGAACTGCTGACCAAGCTGGTGGTCTTCCCCAAGCAGCAGAAGATCTACAAGGAGGAGTGCGAGTGGACGACCCTGACCCCGTACGGGGCGGGGCTGCCTGACAACATGTCCTTCAACCTGAAGGTGTACACGAAGGTGTTCCCCGACGGGTTGACGCAGGCGCACGAGGAGTTCGTCGCCCGCCGGCACGAGGCGTCGCTCATCCCCCGGGGCTACACCAAGGCCGAGCCAGCCGTTGGGGACGATTCCTATGTCACCGCGTACACGCTGGAGGGCAGCGACAGGGGGCCCACGAAGGCGGTCGTGGGGGTCCGGGTGAGCAACGCGGTGGTGGAGGTCGAGTACGGCCGCTCCGTCCCCCAGGACGCCGAGGGCAGGCTGACCGCGGGCGCGCTGGAGACGGCCCGTACGGTCGCGGAGAAGCTCAGCAGCGGCGGGGACTGAGGGGACCCGGGGCGGTGCCCCGGGTCGAGGTGGCCGTCTCAGGACCAGGTGACCGGCAGCGAGTGCACGCCGAAGATGAGCATCTCGTTGCGTACCGGCACCTGGTCGGCCGGGACCGCGAGGCGCAGATCCGGCAGGCGGGAGATCAGCTCGCCCAGCCCTATCCGCATCTCGACCCGGGCCAGCTGCTGCCCCAGGCACTGGTGGATCCCATGCCCGAAGGCCAGGTGCGGGGCACGCGATCGGCGCACGTCGAGCGCGTCGGGATCGGGCCAGTGCCGCGGGTCACGGTTGACCTCGGGCGTGGCGATCACGACGGTCGCGCCGGCCGGGATGTCCACGCCGCCCAGCGTCACCGGCTCCGTGGTGACCCGGCTGACCCCGAGCTGGATGATCGACAGGTACCGCAGCAGCTCCTCCACCGTGTTGTCGATCAGGCCGGGATCGGCACGCAGCGCCGCGAGCTGGCCGGGATGCTCCAGCAGCGCGAACATGCCGAGACCCAGCATGTTCGCCGTGGTCTCGTGGCCCGCGTTGAGCAGGATGAGTGCGACATCGACCAGCTGCGCGTCCGTCAGGGGCGGCTCGGCGTCGTGGACGAGCCCGGACAGCAGGTCGTCGGCGGGGTCGGCGCGTTTGCCCGCCACCAGCCGCTGCATGAACGCGTACAGTTCGGCGCGCGCCACGGCCTGCTCCTCCGGGGCCGCGTTCGCGTTCAGCCCGATCGCCGTACGCTCCTGGAACAAGGCGCGGTCGGCGTAGTCCACGCCCAGCAACTCGCAGATGACCAGCGAGGGCAGCGGCAGCGCGAACGCCGGCACCAGATCGGCCCGCGTGCCCGCCGCCTTCATCGCCTCGATGTGCTCGGCCGCGATCTCCGTCACCCGCGACTCCAGCTCCCGCATCCGCCGCACCGTGAACTGGCCCGTCAGCAGCCGGCGCAACCGGGTGTGCTCCGGCGGGTCCATGAAGACGAAGAGCCCGTCCTCCCGCTCCGCCGCCTCCGGCTTCCGCGGCTGCGCGGCCTCCATCTCGGCCACCTCGTGCGGCTGCAGCGACGTCGCTTCCCGGTGGCGCACCTTGTCGGCGCTGAAACGCGCGTCCGACAGCACCGTACGGGCCTCCTCGAACCCCGTCACCAGCCACGCCCGGGCGCCGTTCAGCAGGTCCAACGGCCGGACCGCGCTCTCGCCTCGCAGGCCCGGCGGCGGATCGAACGGGCAACGCCCTCGCTCCACCAGGTCCGCCGGCAGGATCCGCCGCATCGCCGTGGGGTTCACGCTGGGAGATTCCTCGGTCAAGCTGTCTTCGGCCATCAGCACGTCCTGTTCTCGGTCGGGGTCACTCAGAAGACCCTACAAAGATGCACAGCGCGCATCAATGCTCGTCGTGCAAGAACGCACTCCTGACGCGGAGAGGATGAAAGCGGATGTACAGCGAGCCGGGCTAAGGTCTCGCCATGTTCTCGCACATCATGGCCGCGGCCGTCGCCCTGCCCCTCCTGTGGCCCGGCACGGCCGGTGCGCACACCGTACGCCAGGCGCCGCTCGGAGCCGTGTTCAACAATCCCGGCACGGCGGACGCAACCAAGATCGTCGACCGGCTGATCACCCTGATCGGCGGCGCGGAGGCGGGCTCCGACATCAGGGTGACGGCGTTCGAGTTCACCGACCCCGATGTGCTCGCCGCTCTCAAGGCCGCGCACGACAAGGGCGTCAACGTCAAGGTCCTGGCCGACGGCGGCGCCAAGGACAGCGACCAGTTCAGGGATCTCGCCACGGCGCTGGGCGGCGACACCAGCCGGCCGTCGTGGGCGACCCACTGCCGGCACGACGGCAACTCCTCGACCGCCTGCGTCGGCGACGTCCCCGGCGACGACGGGTCGAAGATGCACAACAAGTTCTACCTGTTCTCCAGCACCCTCGGCAGCTCCGACGTCGTGATGCAGTCAAGCGCCAACCTCAAGAAGGGCGGCTCGGGGACAGGGCAGTGGAACAGCTCCTACACCCTCTCCGACAAGGCCGTCTATGACGCCTACCTGGCGTACTTCGACGACATGCTGCGGATGAAGCTGGTCCCCGACTACTACGAGACGCATCCACCGGTCGAGACGCCCACCATGAAGGTCTACCACTCGCCCCGCGAGGACGGCGACACCATGGACAACATCCTCGGCCACGTGAAGTGCAAGGGCAACACGGAGGGCGGCACGACCGGCGACCACCGTACGATCATCCGGGTCTCCACCTGGCACATCGCGCGGACGGCCGTGGCGAGGCGGCTGTGGGACCTGGACCAGCAGGGCTGCTACGTCGACATCGTGTACCGGCACGCCGGCGAGGCCGCCCTCGAAGCGCTGCTGAAGCCGCCGAACGGCTATCACGGTCCGGAGATCCGGACATTCGAGAACGCTCCAGGAACGCACCAGAAGGACCTGCTGATCGACGGCACGTACAACGGCGAGATCAACCAGAAGGTGGTCTTCACCGGCAGCATGAATCTCAATCCCTCATCGCTCCGCGAGAACGACGAGACCATGCTCCGCATCACGGACCCCGAGGTCCATCGGGCCTTCAAGGAGAACTTCTGGGAGGTCCGGGAGGCCGCCGACGTCGACGTCCAGACCAGCAGGAAGCGGGCGGGAAGTCTGCCCGCCACCGTCGAGTCACCCGACGAACGAGCGGAGTGACCGCCGGAACGCTGGCGTCCGCTAGCGCAGCGACGTCGTCACCAGCTGCGGGTACGCCCGGATCTCGGCCTCCGTGAACCGTTCGGTCACCCACTGGCCGCGCGAGAACAGCTCGGTCTGGTCGGCGTGGTGCGGCGAGGCCGAGCTGGCCGACAGCGAGTACGTCAGCACGGTGCGGGTGCGCGGCCCCGCCGGGGTCAGCTCCACGGCCATCATGAAGCTGGAGCCGGTGTTGACGTCCGGGTAGCGGCCGTCTGTGCTCAGCGAACCGCCGGTACGGATCCGGTCGAAGCAGCCCTCCCCCTCGGTGCACCCCGGCACCGGGACGGCGCCGTACCGCTGGGCCTGCCCCGGCGTGAGCGTCAGCGGGACGTCGTTGGCCGTGAAGAACTGCACGGCGTCGGCCAGCGCGGTCCGCACCACCGGATGGGCGATGTCGAGCCCGCGCGGCGTGGTGAGCGGGTGCTCGGCGTCGAACGGCACCTTCCACCAGCTCTTCGGCGGGGCGATCGACCCGTCGGGCCGCCTCTGCGGGCCGTTGAGGCCCATGAAGAACTCCCGCCACAGGATCGCGCCCCGGCTGTCGAGGCGGGCCCGCCCGTCCCAGGCCGCCAGCGTGTCGCAGGCCCGGCGGACGTCGACCTTCTCGCCGTCGCTCGCCGTCATCACGGGCTCGGCCCGGCACAGCGCGCGCAGATCGGGGCGGAGCAGTTCGGCGCTCAGGTTGCGCTTGCCGGTGGCCGTCTTCTGGAGGGTCTCCAGGGTGAAGCCGGGGGCGCCGAGCCCGTCGTCGCCCGACAGCCGCTGCGCGATCATGTCGAGGCCGACCCGGGTCCGCAGATCCCGCATTCTACGGACGTTGCCGTAGATGTGCGGATAGTCCGTGAGCGGGGCCTCGGGATTGGTCAGCCAGGGGCTGGCGTTGGCGTTCGCCACGTAGTCGGCGCGGGTCAGCCGGGGCTGAGCGGCGGGGCCGAAGATGCCCGGCTCGATCGCGTCCGCGTCCTCGCCCCACAGGCAGTCCGACGTGGAGCCGTCCAGGATGAGCAGCTCGGGGTCGTCCTTGGCGCGGCAGCGCTCCGCCTGCTCGTCGGTGACGTGCGGGACGACCGAGGCGTCGGCGAAGTACGCCTCGCCGCCGACGTCCGTGGCGAGCGTGTAGACGAAGGGCATGCCCTGGTACGTCTCCTGCGCGCGCCGCAGCTCGGACACGTCGCGGGCCGCGCCCATGGCCAGCCACTCGTCGGCGAACCGCAGGTTGACGGCGTTGGCGTCGGCCAGGGCGATCGCCGTCTCCTCCGTCCAGCCGTTCGCCAGCACCGGGCCGTATCGGGAGGTGAACAGGGTGGTGGTGACGGGCTTGACCGCGCCCTTGGCGTCCCGGACGGTGACCGTGACCTCCTGCCGGCCCATCGGCTCCGGCCTGCCGTCCACCAGGTACGTGGTGCGCTGCCCCGGCGCGAGTTCGAGCTGGTAGAGGGTGAAGCGCTGGGCGTGGGAGACGGTGTGCGTCCAGGCCATGCTCGCGTTGTGGCCGATCTGGACCATGGGGGTGCCGTAGAGACTGCCGCCCGCCACGTCGAGCACACCCGGGATGGTCAGGTGGACCTGGTAGAAGCGGCGGCTGCCGTTCCACGGGAAGTGGGGGTCGGCCAGCAGCATGCCGTGGCCGCCGCGGGTGGCCTCGCGCCCGAGGGCGTAGGCGTTGCTGCCGGGGGCGTTCACCCTCTTCGAGGGACGCTTGCCTTGCGACTGTCCTGAGGCGGCGATGGCCTCCTTGAACTGGGAGCTGCCGCCCAGGCGGCCGAGGTCGAGCAGGTTCATCCAGACGTCCGCGGCCGTGATGGGGCCGACCCACGCCTTGCCCCGGCAGGCCGGGTCGGGCAGCCTGGCCACGCCCGTGTCGCTCAGATAGCGGTTGAACCCGGCGACGTAGCCGTTCACGAGCGCGCGCAGCGCGGCGCTGGGGCCGTGGGGCGCGGGGCGGGCGAGCACCCGGCGCAGAGCGCCCGACGCCTGGACGCTCTTGTAGTACACGTCGCTGGCCAGGTTGGAGATCGGGTCGGCGACGTCGTCCGACCTCGCCTCCGCGCCGAAATGGCGCGACCGCTCGCCGCGCAGGGTGAGGGCCCACGAGGCCATGACGCACAGGTTGTCCTGCGCGAACGCGTAGCCGTAGCCGTAGCCGAGGCCGCCGTGGTCCTTCGCGGAGATGTGCGGGATGCCGTACTCGGTGCGCCTGATGTCGGCGGCGTAGCGGCCTTCGGCGGCTCGCGCCGGGGCGACGCCGCTCCCCGGCGCCGCCACGAGGAGGGCGCCGGCCAGGGCCGCTACGAGCGCTGCGGCCGTACGCCGGACAAGGGTCATGGTCATCGGCAGTCCTGTTCGAGGCGGGCCCTGTTCGAAGCGGGCCTGTTCAACGTGGGCTTGTTCACAGCGGGCTTGTTCAACGTGGGCTTGTTCAACGTGGGCTTGTTCAAAGCGGGCCTGTTCAAAGCGGGCCTATTCGAAGCGAGCGTTGTCGGGGGCGGTCACGCGCTTGAGCAGTGGCAGCCCGGTGAAGATCACCAGCAGGGCGGCCAGCAGCCCGCCGCCGAGGGTCAGGAAGTAGGCGGGGCCCGGCAGCGCCGGGGGCGCGCTCTTGATGGCCAGCTGGTCGACCAGCGGCTCGGCCACGCCGAAGCCCGCGGCCGCCGCCACCAGAGCGGCCAGCACCATGGGGGCAGCCGTCTCCAGCAGCACCACCCTCGACAGGGTCCGCGTGGGCGTGCCGCACAGCCGCAGCAGGGTGAACGGCTGCCTGCGCTCCACCACGCCGCCGGTGACCGCCACCAGCAGGCCGCAGCCCGCCACCAGCAGGGTCAGCGCGACGATGGCCAGCGCCACGCGTTCGGCCTGGTCCAGGAGCACCGCGCGGGCCTGGGCGACCTCGGCGAACGTCACCGGCGTCTCGGCGCTGCCGGCGCGGGCGACGTACGGGGTGAGCAGCGTACGGATCTCTTCGCGGACGGCCGGGTCGTCGGCGCTGATCAGCACCGCCGCCAGGGGCAGGCCGGCCGGGGCGGCGGGCGCGGCCGTGTTGGCCGGGTCGACGAGCGGCAGGTTGCGGTCGACGGAGAGCATGTTGTCGCCGGTCAGCAGCCGGTTGAAGTCGGCCGCCACCGCGCGGGTGCCCGGGGCGCACCGGCCGAGCGCGGGAAAGCCGGTCAGGGCGTCGCAATCGACAAGGTGACCGAGCAGGAAGTCGGGCCGGCAGCCGGGGCCCGGGTCGCACGGCGGAGGGCCGTCGGGCCAGGGCGGCGTATCGGCCCTGCGGTAGATCGGCAGGACGGTGACGCCGGGACGGGCGCGTACTTCGGCGAGCAGCTCGGACGCCGTGGCAGGCGGCAGAGGCAGGCCCTGGGCGGCCTCGGCGTACCCGAACGACGCCCGCATGACGTTGTTCAGCGTGCCGCCGCCCGCCGCCTCCTGGCCCGAGACGACGGCGGGGACGATGCCGGCGACGGCCGTGCCGATGAAGACCGCCAGCACGATCCCGTTCACCGACCTGAAGGCCCCCTTGGGGTCGGCCGCCAGCCGCTGGGCGGCCAGCAGCGTCGCCGGGCCGGGCGTGACCCTGGCGACCAGCCGCGCGGCCAGCATCGTCAGCCAGGGCCCGGCCACCACGAGACCGACCATGATCAGCGCCAGGCCGACATCGACGAGCACCGCGTCCGGTTCCCTGCCGTCCGCGAACACCGGGCCCGCGAACAGTCCCAGCCCCGCCACGAGCGGGACGATCCGCCACCATCCCGGAGCGGAGGCCCGCACCCTGCCTGCCACGCCGAGCGGCGTGATCCGCACCCGGCGCAGCGACCACAGGGCGGCGCCGGCGGCGGCGAGCGGCACGCCCGCGACCACGGCGGCGTACTGGAGCGCGGTGGGCGCGACCACGTCGGGGAAGAAGCGGGAGCCGGTGATGGAGACGTCGGCCAGGGCGGGCCGCAGCGCCTGGAAGACCCCGATGCCGGCGAGCGCGCCCAGCAGCGCGCCGAGCGCCGCGTCGACCGAGGCGATCGCGTTGATCTGCCGCGCGGTGGCGCCCGCCAGCCTGATCGCCGCGAAGCGCGCCTCGCGGCGGGTGGCGGCCAGGCGCGTGGCCGTGCCGATGAGGACGAGCAGCGGAAAGATCAGGCCGACGGCGGCGATGCCGAAGCCGTGCTCGTACAGGGCCGTGGTGTCGTCCACGGGCGGGGTGGTGGCGACGGCGTCGACGGCCACGGTGCCGGCCATGGCGGCCAGCTCGCCGGGGGTCCGGCCGACGACGGCGACCAGGTCGTCCGGGCCGGACAGCGCCGCCCGCCCGATCAGCCCCGTACGGGTGCCGGGGAAGCGGTCGGCGAGTTGCTCTCGTGGCACGGCCTCCATCAGCTCGGCGAGCGCGGGCGAGACGTGATACCGCCCCGCGCCGGGCAGCTCGGGGACGCCGGGAAGGGCCGGCGCGGGTGCCTCCGCGTCGAGCACGGCGACGTCGAGACGCTTGATCGGGCGGCCCGCGTAGGAGTCCTGGCGGTGGTTCCACAACACGGCGCCCGGGGTGGCGCCCAGCGCCCAGCCGCCCGGCGCGGAGCCGGTCGTGCACTCCCAGCAGGGTCGGCCCGCGGTCACCTGGAAGGCGTTGAACAGCGCCACCGTGGACAGCAGCACCGTCACCCCCATCGCGACGGCGGCGGTGACGAGCGCCAGCCGGACGGCCGCCTCCCGGCCGCCGCGCAACGACAGCCGCAGGCCCAGCCAGAACGTCATCGGACGGCCTCGCCGGCGTAGGGGTCGGTGATCCTGCCGTCGCGCACCATGACCTCCCGGTCGGCGCAGGCGGCGACGCGGGGGTCGTGGGTCACCAGGATCACGGTCGTGCCCTCCTGGCGGGCCAGGCCGACGAGCAGATCCATGACCTTCTCGCCGGTGAGCGAGTCGAGCGCGCCGGTGGGCTCGTCCGCGAAGACCACCTTGGGCCGCGTCACCAGCGCCCTGGCGATCGCCACGCGCTGCGCCTGCCCTCCGGACAGCTCGCCCGTGCGCCGCCCGCCCAGCTCGTCCAGCTCCAGCCGCCGCAGCCAGCCGGCCGCCCGCTGGTAGGCCTGCTTGCGCCTGACCTTGCCGAGCAGCAGCGGCAGGGCGACGTTGTCGGCCACCGTGAGCTCCGGCACCAGCCGGCCGAACTGGAAGACGAAGCCGAACGCGGTGCGGCGCAGCTCGGACCGCCTGGCGTCGTTCAGGGTGTCCAGCCGCCGCCCGTCGAACCAGACCTCGCCCGTGTCGGGGCTGAAGATGCCGGCCAGGCAGTGCAGCAGCGTGGACTTGCCGGAACCGCTCGGGCCCATGATCGCCAGGATCTCTCCCGCCGTCACGGCCAGGCTCGCCGCGCGCAGCGCCGGCGTCCGGCCGTACGAACGGTCGATGGCACGGGCCTCCAGGAGCGGGCCCGGCACGGGAAGGGCGTCAACGGTCATGCGGGCCGGACCGTTTCCGCCAGCGCGCCCAGCCGGGCCGCGGTCACGTCGATCCAGCGCAGGTCGGCCTCCAGGTGGAACATGCCGTGATCGGCCAGCAGGGCGTCCACGAGAGCGCCGCCGCGTTTGATCTCCGACAGCTCGCGCATGCGCCGCATGTGCGTGGCGCGCTGGACGTCCAGGAAGCGCTGCGCGTCGCGGCCCAGCATCAGCGCCAGCACGACCTTCGTGAACAACACCGTCTGCAGGTACGGCTCCGCCGCCACCGGCTCGGTCAGCCACGCCTCCACCTCCTGCCTGCCTGCCGGGGTGATGGCGTAACGCTTGCGGTCGGGGCCGTCGCCGCGTTCGCTCTGACCGGCCGTGACCTTGCCGTCCCTGGCCAGGCGGCCGAGCGTCGAATAGACCTGCCCGAAGGGGAGCGGCTTTCCCCTCCCGAAGTAGGTGTCGTAGTCGCGCTTCAGGTCGTAGCCGTAGCTGGGCTCGCGGTCCAGGAGGCCCAGCAGCGCCAAGGGGACTGTCATGACGGACGACTATACACCCGAGGTATATACGCGGCGTACAAGAGCCAGGGAGGCGCGGGTCATGACGACCGGGCGTCAGGTATCTCTCTCTGAACAGCCCCGATCCCGACAGCTCTACTGGGAGCAGGACTCCTCTTCCTGGCCGGCAAGCGACGGGAGAAACCCATGGCTCGGCACCCGGCGCGCAGGCTGGTTCCCCGCATGATCGCGGCGATGGCTCTGCTGGCGCTCGCCTGCGCCGTGCTGATCGGGGCGGCGCTGCCGGCCGGGATGGGCTGGCCCGTCGTCGTGACGGGCGTGGCGGTGGCGCTCCTCTCGCAGTGGCGGGCGACCGAGTGGCTGGCCCGCGGAATGACGCGGGCGCGCATTGGCGGGGCTCGACGCCAGCGGCGCGCTAGAGGCACGCTAGACGAACCGGAAAACATGTCCTGTCGTGGATCTCTTGCTCGTAGCATGCCAGGTTCTGCTCGGGGTCGTCTTCGCGGTCTCCGCGTTCACCAAGCTCCGTAGCGGTGCGGCTGTGCGGTCGTTCGCGGCGTCCTTGACGATGCTGCCGGACGGTTTCCGCCTGCCCGCCGCCGGTGCGGTGGCGGCCGGCGAGGCCGTGGCGGCCATCCTCATGCCCATCCCGGAGGCAGGGCTGGCCCTGAGCGCGATCCTGCTCGCCGGGTTCACCCTGGTGATCATGGTTTCGATCCGGAAGGGCGTACGCGCGCCGTGCCGCTGCTTCGGCTTCTCCGCGACCCCTCTCGGGGGGGTACACCTGGTCCGCAACGCCCTGCTGCTGCTCGTGGTGGCGCTGGGCGGCGCGGGCCTGATCTACTCCGGCGGCCCGCCGGCCGCCGCCGGCCTGGCGGTGGCGGTGCCGGCCGGGCTGGCGGGGGCGATCGTGCTGATCGCCTTCGATGACATCGCTGGACTGTTCACGGAAACGTCGGGGAGTGTGTGATGCCGTACCTGGTCGCCGCGGTCGTGCTGGTCGGTCTGCTGTGCATGGTGAATCTGCTGCTGACCGTGGGCGTGATCCGCCGGCTCCGTCAGCAGGCCGCCCGGCAGGGCTCTCCCGAGCCGATGGCGGGGGGAGGCCTCGCGCCGGGTGACAGGATCCCGGAGTTCGCCGCCACGACCACGAACGGCGAGCCGATCTCGGGGGAACTGCTCGGCGGCCCCGCCATGGTGGGCTTCTTCTCGGCGGGGTGCAAGCCGTGCAAGGACCTGCTGCCCCGGTTCGTCGAGCGGGCACGGCAGACGCCGGAGGCGGTGCTCGCCGTGGTGACCGCCGGCTCTGACGAGGACCCGGCACCGTACGTCGAACAACTCGCTCGGGTGGCGAGCGTCGTTTCCGAGGAGCCGCAGGGCCCCGTCCAGTCGGCGTTCAAGGTCGCCGGCTACCCGACCGTCTTCCTGATCGACGCGGACGGAACGGTGGCCAGCAGCGATCACATCCTGCCCACCACGGTGGGCACCTGAGCCGCGCTCAGCTGTTCGCGGTTCGCCGATCCGCGCCCGTCGATCACCCCCCGGGGGATGGCCGGATCGCTGCTGGTGATCAGCCTTCGGCGGGCCTACTCCATGACGAGGACGCTGTCGCCCTGGAGGATCTCCTGATGTTGCCGGCGTAGTGCGTCGGCCGGCTCGATGCCGAGCTCGGAGCCGAGGATGTCGCGCAACCGGCGGTAGGCGGCGAGCGCCTCGGCACGGCGGCCACGGCTGGCGAGCGCCTGCAACAACATCGCCCACGAAGCCTCACGAAAGGGATGGTCCTCGACGAGCCGCTCCAGCTCCGGGATGACACGGTTGTGGTGGCCGAGCCGCAGTTCGGCCTCCACGCACAGCTCGCGTGCGGTCAGATGGAGCTCGTCCAGGCGGCGGCGCTCGGCGCGGACGAGCTCGACGTCGATCTCCGGCACCACGGGGCCGCGCCATACCGCCAGGGCCTCCCGCAGCAGCTTGACCGCGGATCCCGCATCGCCTTCCGTCAGGGCGTCCGCCCCCTCGGCGACGGCCGTCTCGAACACCCTGACGTCGACCGCCCGGTCCGGGACGATCAGGGTGTAGCCGTTTCCCACGGTGGCCAGGTCCACGCCGTCGGCGGCGAGCGCGGACAGAGCGCGCCGCAGGCGGTACACGTACGTCTGCACGCTCGCCTTCGCCGTGGTGGGCGGCCCGTCCTGCCAGAGCTCGGAGATCAGCCGGTCGATGGTGACCACCTCGCCCGGACGCAGGATGAGAACGGCGAGAACAGCCTGCTGCTTGGCGGCCCGGACCGTGATCGCCCGGCCGCCGCCATCCGCCACCGTCAGGCGTCCCAGCAATGTCAACATGCACCCACCTCCGGCCGGAATTCTGGTCGAAGGCGGTATGTTCCGGGTATGCCTGCCCGTCACGTTCGGACGGCCTCAGCTCGACCGGGCGATCGTGGCGGGACGGGCAGGCACTGCGAGGGCTCCCCCGGTTACCCCGTCAGCAGCCGTTCTCGCTGATGATCTCGTACTTGGTGCAGCTTCCGTCACAGCAGTGGGCGCGGAGCCTGATGGGGTAGATGCACTTGTAGATGTAGTAGCACTCCACGGCCGCAGCGCTCTCCTGCGGGACGATCATCGCCAGCAGCCGGTCGCTGAGCTTTCCTAGAGCAGACGTCATGACCCATTCCTCTGTAGTAGGGGTTGCCTATTCCCTCCGCCCGCCGGCGCGTGTGTGCAGCGCACGAGCGGAGACGACACGGCGTCAAGGTTTGCTCATCGCCCTAGCCCGTCGATCGCGTGCCGCTAGCGCACCGCCGCCGGCGATCACCCGGTGCGCGGCGCTGGGGACCGTACGCCCGGATGGGAGCCGAGGCGGACGCCCGCGAGGTGATCGACCACCTCGCGGGGCACCTGGCCGCGCGCGGCGGCTCCTGACCGCCGGTGTCCGCGGGCGGCCAGGGCGGCCCTGGACCTGACAGTCGTGCGCGTGTGTCCCCGGATGCAACAGATCCTCAACAGATCCTCAACACAAGGAGTCCCACACTTCTCCTTGATGTCCCCCTTCACAAGGGACGAGTCAGCGGAGAAGGGAACCGTATGCGTTACTTGAGCACCTCCACGGCCGTGCTCGCGACCGCCGGCGCGATCGCGGGCCTGGCCTTGGTGAGCGCCCCGGCCGCCCAGGCCGCGACATCCATGCCGTGCACGTCGATCTCGGCCAGTGGCCCGAACCTGGACGACGGCTGGGGCGTCATGAAGGGGTCGTACAACCTCAAGAGGAAGCCGGTCACGCGCACCTGCAACGTCAGGCGGATGCACAGGGGTCAGGTGCTCTACTTCCACTGCTGGACGAAGAATCCTACGGCAACCTCTGGGTCTACGGGCGGGTCAAGGGGACCAGGACGTACGGGTGGATGTCCGTGGCCAACTTCCGATCCGTCCACGGCTCCAGCTACCCGGAGTGCAACTGGAACAAGAGCAAGGACCACACGTAACACGATGAGGGCGGCGGTGGCGGCCGGGTCTGCCACCGCGTGCTGCCGATGCTTCACGTGCGCCCGGCCGCAATGCCGGTCTTGCGGCATGACGCGACGCTGCCTATCGTGTCGATGTATCAGCCTGATATATCGGCCCGATGGTTCGGGATGGTCCGACTGGCGCGCGGGAGCTGCGATGAGGCGGATCGACCACGACACGGAGCAGTACAAGGACTACGCGCGCGGCCGCGCGCTCGACGAGCGGCAGTTGCGGACATGGATCAGTGCCTTCGAAGCGGTGCTGCCGGAGCGGCGTCCGCTGGCGGGGCTGGACGTCGGCTCGGGGACCGGCAGGTTCACCCCCGCGCTGGCGAGCGCGTTCGGGCCGGTCACCGGCATCGAGCCGGCGGTCCGCATGCGCGAGACGGCGCAGGCGCACGCCCCGCATCCCGGCGTGCGATATCTGGCAGGCTCCGCCGAGGACATGCCGGTGCCGTCCGGCAGCGCCGACTACGCTCTCATGTTCCTGTCCTGGCACCACGTCCAGGACAAGCCGGGGGCGGTCCGGGAGCTGGACAGGGTGCTCAGGCCGGGCGGGCGGCTGCTGCTGCGCGCGAATTTCAGCGACCACCATCCCGGACCGTGGTGGCTGGAGCACTTCCCCCGCGGCTTAGAGGTGGACGCCTCGCTGTTCCAGCCGCTGCACGAGGTCATCGCGATGTTCACGTCGGCCGGCTGGCGCGTCGCCGATTTCGGCACGGTGACCGAGCCGTCCTCCGGCACTCGCGGTGACATGCTCGAACGGCTGCGCCTGCGCACCCTGTCGTTCTTCGCTCAGCTCACTCCCGACGAGCTGGAGGCCGGCTTCCGCCGCCTGGAGGAGGCCGTTGCCGCGGATCCCGGCGCACCGGCGCCGGATTTCCCTGAGCCGCTGCTCACGCTCGAACGGCGCTGAACGTGCCGGCACCGCCTCGTCGACCCGGGCCGCGATGACTCACCCCCGCGCCGGCCGCGCGGGGCGAACGTCACAGGTCGAGTGGCTGCAGGTAGATCGTGCCGTCCGGGGACCCCGCGACCACGACGACCGCGCCGTCCATCTCCGTCACCGCCATGTACCGTGCCTTTCCGCCGGCGAGTACGGGGTCGCTGACCTGCTCTCCCCCGGCCAGATCCCAGGCGGCCACCCCCTTGTCCGCCGCCAGGATCATGGTCGGCCTGCCGTCCACGTCGGTGACGGCGAGATCGGTGATCGAAGCGTCGGGCCATTCGATCTCCCGGTCGGCCTCCACCCACTCGCCGCGGTCAGCGTCCTCCTGCCAGAATGTCACCGTGTCCCCGCCCGAGACCATGATGACGGGGCGCCCGTCGATCTCCGCGATCCCCGTCGAGCGTTCCGTGTAGCGCGACCGGACGGCGTCCGGAAACAACCTTTCAGGATAGTCGCCTTCCGGGATCCGCACCGCGTGCTGACCGCTCCCGTCCGCCGCGACCGCGACCAGCCGCCCGTCCAGCATCCTGACCGTGATCTGCTGGTACTCGGTCAAGGGAGCGCTTCCTCTCATACGCGTGCCGGCGCCCAGATCCCAGAACTCGATCCCCTCCATGTCCCCCGTCGTGACCGCGACGGTGCGATCGTCGACGGTTGCGATGACCATGTCCTCGAATCTGAAGAAGTAGCCGCCCTCGACCGGCTTGCTGAGGAAGGTCTCCTCGCCCGTACGGAGATCCCACAGCCGCAGGCTCTGGTCGCTGGACCCGACGACGGCCACCTGCCGGCCATCGACGTCCGCGACCGCCATGGTCTGGATGACGACGTTCTCCGGACCCACGGCCAGCCGCCTGATCTCCTCACGTCCGGCCGCATCCCACAGGCGCACGGTGTCGTCGTCGCTCATGCTGACCACGACCTTCCTGCCGTCGAGCTCGGTCACGGCCAGTTTCGTCACGAAGCCGCGATGCCCGACCAGCGTGACCTCCACGGGCGGTGGCCACTCGGCGACGAAGACGAGGAGCACCAGGGCAACGACGATCGCCATCCGTCTGCGCCACATGCTCGCGCATGCTACGGACACCGCCTTTCAATCGGCTTTCAGCCTCGATGGGGCGTACGAGCATGCATCCAAGCAAGACCGGCATTCTCGGCAGGTCAGCGCTCGTCTCGGGGAGCGGCCGCTCCGGCGCGGGACAGGATCTGCTCCAATTGTGCGGGCGCGGCCGCACCGCCGGCGGCCAGGACGGTGCGGGCGCGGTCGGTCACCACCACGTACGGCGGCCACGGGATGTCGTTGCGGTCGAAGACGTCCGGGTCCACGACCACGGGCAGCCCGTCACCACCGTGTCCGTCCACCGCGCTGACCAGCACGACCTCCAGACGGGCGGCCGTCGCGGCGAACTCCGGCAGCATCGCCCCGCACAACCCGCACGCCGGCGAGACCAACGCGTACATCACCCGGTCGCCGGCCGGCTCCGGCGCGCCGTTCAGCGCGAAGGGGGTGCCGGGGCGCGGTCCGGACGCTGCCCTGTCCCTGTTCACACGCAGCAGCCGCGCGGGCACGATGGCCAGCCCGAGCAGGACCGCCGCCACGGGAAGCTGGACGGGCGCGAACGCGGTCGGGCCCGCCAGTGCCGCCGTCACCGCGAGGACCAGCAGCAGGCCCGTACGCAGCAGCGTGCCGGCCCCGACGAGGTCACGGCCGCCGAAGCACCCGCAGTCCACGGCCATCCCGCGCCGCACGACGGAGGCCATGGCCGCCAGGAACGCCGCGAACAGGAGGCCCGCCGCCACGGCGCCCCACCGCCGGCCGCCCGGCACGAGCAGCAGCCCGGCGGCGACCAGCTCGGCCACGAGCACGCCCACTGCGGCCGGCCTGGCCAGCCCGTCCGGCAGCACCCGGTAGCCGGCCACCGACCGGGCGAAGCCGGGCACGTCCCGCAGCTTGCCCAGCGCCGCGGCCAGCAGCACCGCGGTCACGGCGAGGTACGCGGACTCTGCGGCGATCACGGCACCGCCTGGTGGTAGGCCGAGGCCTGCAGCTCGTACAGGCCGGCGTACAGGCCGTCGCGTTCCATCAGCTCGGCGTGCGTGCCGTGCTCGGCGATCGCGCCGCCGTCGAGCACGTAGATGCGGTCGGCGTAGCGGACGCTGGCCAGCCGGTGGGTGATGAGCACGATGGTGCGGTCGTCGGCGTGGCCGCGGATCCGCTCGAACAGGGCGTGCTCGGCGCGGGCGTCCAGGGCCGAGGTCGGCTCGTCGAAGATGACCAGCGCGGCGTCGCGGTAGAAGCCGCGTGCCACGGCGATGCGCTGCCACTGGCCGCCCGACAGGTCGTGGCCGCCCCGGAATCGGCGGTCGAGCAGCGCGTCGTAGCCGTCGGGCAACCGCGACACCACCTCGTCGGCGCCTGCCGCGGCGGAGGCGGCGGCAAGCCGGTCCTCCTCCAGGGGGCGCCCCATGACGATGTTCTCGCGGACGGTGAGCGGCCAGCGCGTGTGATCCTGGGCGATCACGGAGATCCGCCGCCGCAGCGCGTCACCGTCGAACGCGGCGAGGTCCGCGCCGTCCCAGCGGATCGTGCCCTCCTGCGGCTGGTACAGCCCGGCCAGCAGCTTGGCCAGGGTCGTCTTGCCCGAGCCGTTCTCGCCGACCAGGGCGATGACCTCGCCGCGGCCGACCGTCACGCTGACGCCCGACAGTGCGGGCCGGTCGGCGCCGGGGTAGGTGAACGTGACGTTCTCGGCCGTCACCAGGTGGAACGGCGCCGGCTCCGCGGAGGGTGAGGGCGTGGCGGGCGGCGGGGGGATCCGCTCCTGGGCCAGCTCGCGGAAGGCGAGGTAGTCGCCGAAGTAGAGGCCCGCCTCGTACAGCCGGTTCATGGTCTGGATCAGGGCGGTGAGCGACACCTGCCCGGTCCTGATCGCCAGCACCGCCGCGCCGGCCACCGACAGCGGGATGACGCCGACGGCCAGCAGCACGCCGAGCACGGCGTACACGCCGGCCGTGGCCACGCCGGTCAGCAGGTCACCGCCCGCTTTGATCATGGTCCGCCGCCGTGCCACGTTGAGCTGGACGTCCTGCTCCAGGTCGGCCACCTTGGCGTACTGGCCGAGCAGGAAGTCCCTGAGCGTGAACGCCCGCACCTCGGCGGCGGGCTGCCGCTCGGCCATCAGGTCCGACAACATGAACTTGCGCCGCCGCGCGGCGGACAGCCGGTAGAACGCCTGGTAGCCCAGGCGCGCCATGCGCACCGCGGCCCATCCCGCCGGCACGGCGGCCACCAGCAGCAACGGCATGAGGATCGGGTGCAGCAGGCCGAGCGCCACGGCCGAGGCCAGCACTCCGACCGCGCCGGTGACCACGGCGATCGTCGTCTCCACCACGGTGGCGGTGTCGGGCACGCCGCTGTCGCGGGCCCGCCGCATCGCGTTGTGGAAGTCGTGGTCGTCGAACGCGGCCAGCTCCACCCGGGTGGTCAGCTCGAACAGGCGGGTCTCGGCCAGCCGTTCGACCAGCGGTTTCAGCCGGGCCTGCGCCCATCCGGCGCCGGCCAGCAGCGCGCCGCGCAACCCGGTGGCGGCGGCCACGAGCAGCAGCGAGGGCAGCGCCGCCCGCACCCGGTCGGGTGTGGGACCGGCGGCGAACAGCGAGGCCAGCACGTCAGAGGTGGTCACCAGGCCGAAGACGGTGAAGACGCCGGCCGCGAGGTTGCCCACCAGGGCCACGGCCGTTTCGCGCGGGCCGGCGTGCCAGGCCATCCGCAGGGCGGCGGCCACCAGGGACGGCAGCTTGCGGGCGATCGTGCCGAGGGTGGCGGTCAGCAGGTGCTCGTCGTGGCTCTCCCAGTACGCGACCATGAGCCCCGACCGGTCATCCGGGACGCTCGTCCCGCGTTTGCGCCGCCAGAGCCTCACGCGAGGGCGCCGTTCCAGGAGCGGCACACCGGAGATCCCCCCCATCACGCACGCCAATCTAGAAGATCGAACTCATGGTGTAAAGGTGCATGTAAACAGATTTTGGGCGTTACTGCTGCCCCCTGGACAGGCTTCCGGATATATGCACATAATGCATCCGTTTGCTCGCGATGCGGGAACGTACCCACGATTCCTGCTCGTGGGCAGGGCACGGGAAAGGCGCCCACCGGTGCACTCCCGAGGCTCGGATCCCCACGTCGGCCGCCCATAGGCGGCTAAGGAAGGAGCCCTTATGTCGGTCCTCGCCCTGGAGCCCCGCGACGCCGGAGTGCTGGAGTACGAAGACCTCGCCGTCGACTTCGAAGGCGAGTTGAACAAGCTGCTCCATGGCCCTCAAGCCTGCGTCAACACCTGCAAGCGTACGGTGTGCAGCAGCTTCCCGTGCTGCCCGTCCATTGTGTGAAGCGCCTGATCCCACGCGGTGACGCGTGGTGACGTGAAGCGCTGGAGAAAGGCCATCGGCGCGGTTCTGGTGGCCTTTTCTCGTGCGAGGCCGACGTACTCCGTTATCGGGGGATGACTGTGGACAGTAATGTGGTCGACCGCCTTACCCAATTTGCCGAGTCGAACTGTAGGGAAATAAACGAGGACGACACGTGGATCAGCGTCCACGACCCTCACCACGAGATTCCATTACAGGGCTGGAAAATCCACATCTCCGCACGTCCCGGCACGCTCGCCGGCACCCTTGACCGCGCGTTGCCCATTCTGGCGGGCACCGGCTACGCCTTCAAGGTCGCCCGCTCCGCCCGCAGGCTCATGGAGCTCAACTCCGGCGACGTCGACCCGGGAGCCGTGGGCAAGGCCATGACGATCTACCCGGATCAGGACGCGGTGGTCGAGCTGGGCCACACCCTCGCCGACGCCCTGTCCGGGTTGTCGGCCCCGCGCATCGTCAGCGATCGGCAGGTCCGCCCCGACGCTCCCGTGTACTACAGGTACGCCCCGTTCGCCCCGCAGTACCGCGTGGACGAGAACGGCGATTTCGAGCTGATCGTGATCGGCCCGGACGGCGAGCACCTGCCCGGCGCCGCCGGCCCCGAGTTCACCTGCCCGCCCTGGGCCACCGACCCGTTCCGCCCCACGGAGCCGGCCGAGGCCGGCCCGTCGGAGGCGCGGCGGTCCGGCGCACCGACGTCACCGGAGGGACCAGCGGAGACGGCCGGGCAGGCCGCCGGCACCGGCCGGGTCATCGGCGGCCGGTACCGCGTGACGTCCGGCGTGGTGCGCGGCCCGCGCGGCAACGTCTACCGCGCCGTCGACGCCACCGGCCGGCGGGTCGTGGTCAAGGAGGCCCGCGCATTCGTCGGGGAGAACGTCGAGGGCTGGGACCTGCGGATGTACCTCCGCAACGAGCTGCGCGTCCTCCAGGCGCTCAAGGGCGTGGCGGGCGTACCGGAGCCGATCGACCACTTCCGGCACGGCGAGGACGAATTCCTCGTCATGACCGACGCGGGCAGCCGCGACCTCAACCGGTTCGTCGCGGAGAACGGCCTGTTCGGCGAGGAGCCCGCGAGCGGTGAGCGCGACCTCGGCGCGCTCGCCGTCCGGCTGCTGGAGGTGATCGACGCGGTGCATTCGCACGGCGTCGTCATCCGCGACCTGTCGCCCAAGAACGTCGTGCTCGGCGAGGACGGCCGCTGCACCCTCATCGACTTCGGCAACAGCAGGTACGACGGGCTGCAGCTGCCCGGTTGGAGCCGCGGCTACAGCGTCCCCGACCAGCACACCGACCGCGAATCCGGGCCCGCTGACGACTACTTCTCCCTGGGCGCCACCCTGTTCTTCGCGGCTACCGGGATGAACCCGATCATGATCGGCCCGGACCCGGTCCGCAACGTCGAGCGCACGCTCATGTGCCTGGCGGGGATGTTCCCGGACGTCACGACGGGCGTTGTCGGCCTGCTGCCCGGCCTGCTGAGCCTCGACCCGGCCGACCGCGCTGCCGCCGCCGCCGGGATCAGGTCCGTCCACGGGCCGCGCCCGGCGGCGGCCGCGACCGGCTTCGGCGACGGGCGGCCGCCCGCGAGGCGGTGGAGGCTGCCCGCCACGCCGGCGCTCACCGGGGAGCTGCTGTCCAGGGCGCTCGACCACACCGTACGCGAGTGCGCGGCCTTCGCCGAGCGGCTGATGGCGGCGCCCGAGGACGCTCGCCGGGAGAGCCCGCCGGTGACCAACGTCTACGGCGGCTGCGCCGGAGTCGGCATGGAGTTGCTGCACCACCCGGAGGCCAGAGCCGTGGCCGCGGACCTGGCCCGGTGGACGTCCCGCGTGATGCCGCCCGCCAAGCTCCCGCCCTCGCTGTACTTCGGCCGCACCGGCACCGCCCTGTTCCTGACCGCGGCCCGCCTCGCCGCCGCGCCGGAGCTGGGGGCGCCGGACCCCGTCACCATCGACGGCCCGCAACGCGCCGACCAGGCGCACGGCGTGGCGGGCATCGGCTCGGGCCACCTGGCACTGGCCGCCCTCGACCCCGGCGACGCGCGGCACCTGCGGATCGCCGCGGAGTGCGCCCGGCTGCTGGTGACCGGTCAGGTCACGCGGTCGGAGGACGCCGTGGCTCCCGCCCAGCCCGGATCCGGCGTGTCCGTCGACGCGGCGTACGCCCACGGCGACGCGGGCTGCGCGGACTTCCTGCTCTCCTACCACGAGGCCACCGGCGACCGAGCGGCAGGCGAGGCGGCACGGGAGCGGCTGGCGGCGCTGGCCGGGCAGGCCGATGCGCTGATCGGCGAGCTGCACGGCCCGGACGCCCGGGCGATGGGAGCCTCCTGGTGCCAGGGCATGTCGGGCATCGCCGGCACACTGGCCCGCGCGGCCCGCGCGTACGGCGAGGACCGCTACCTCGACCTGGCCGAGCGGGGGGCGCGGGCGTGCCTGGTCGTCGCCCCGCAGGCCTGGGTGGTCTCCCAGTGTTGCGGCCTGGCGGGCATCGGGGAGGCGCTGATCGACCTGGCGATGGTCACGGGCGACGGCGGCTACTGGCGCCACGCCGAGAAGGTCGCCGAGCTGATGCTGGTACGGGCCGGCGGCGAGCCGGCGCAGCCGGTCTTCCCCGGCAACGACCTCGACAAGGCGGCCTACACCTGGAGCACCGGCACCGCGGGCGTCCTGTCGTTCCTGCGCCGCCTCGATCGCCGGTCGGGGGCGCGCCTGTGGACGGCCGGCTGGCGGCTGCCCGAAGCGGACCGGGCAGCGCACGCGGCGACCGGATCGGCAGCGAGGTGAGCCTGACCCGTCTTACGAGGTGAGCGGCCGCACGATCGTCGAGGCCGGGCGGCGAGCACCTCCGGGGTTCAGACGCGCACCACCGCGGTGCGGGCGTGCCCGCGGCTGCCCCCGAGTTCCACCTTGACCGCCTTCTTGGCCTTACGCACGCCGCGATCACCTGACGTGACCGATTTCACCGGCCAGGGCAGCGTGATCTTCACCTCGCCGGCGCTCCTCGACGGGTCGGAGACCGCGAGCCGTACCTGCTCGTCATCGCGACGGATCAGCAGCGCGCACGGGCCGTCGGCGGCGAGCGGCCCGTCCGCGGTCTCCACGGTCCCCGCGCGCCAGAAGACCGCGGCGAGCAGGTCGCTGCGGGAAACGGCCTGCACCCCGCCGGAGTTGGCGAGGATCTCGACCTGCCGGCCGTAGGCCGCGGTCTGCGCGATGGAGGCGCCGGGCAGCACGGCGTAGGCGTAGCGCGCCTTGCGCGGATCGGCGCCGTGCTCGATGACGATCGTCGTGTAGTGCCGGGTGACGCGGGTCTTGTCGCCTCCCGTGGTGGCGCCCTTGTCGATGTCCCGCCAGTGGCCGGTGCGCTTCTCGCGGATCACCTTCGGGTCGGCTCCGTCGAGCAGCGCGTAGCCGGCCACACCGCACAGGTGGACCCAGCCGTCGCCCCGGCACAGCGGCGGATGCCGGTCATGGGTGTTGCGGTTCTCCACGACGGTCTCGACGCGGCGGTCGTCAGAGGCGGTGATTCCGGTGCCGAGCGCGATCACCGCGTCATCGAGAAGGAACCACGCCTTCTTGGCGCGCAGCGAGGAGCCGCCGGCGACCAGCTTCATGGCCGCCACCCCGTACCCGTCGAGCGCCACGCCGCCGGCCCAGGGGGTGGGCGGCAGGCGGCGCTTGCCGTGCCGGAGATCGGCGCGCCTGCGGGTGTCCACCGTCGTGCCCGGCAGCCGGTACGGGTCGATCGTGGGCCACAGCTCGTCGTTCCAGTGCGTGAGGTCGCCGGTGTAGAGGTAGGTCATCCCGTCGCCGGTGTACCAGCCGTGCAGGTTCTCCCGGTTCATGGCCTCGGCCGCGCCGATGCGCTCCGAGCTCATCGCGATCGCGAAGGCCCAGGTGGGACGGCGGTGCACGACCCGATCCATGTCGGCGAAGACGTACGTGCCCGTCGTACGCGGGCCGATCGGCACCGACCGGTCCTCCAGCAGGGCCCTGGCCTTCGCGATGCTCGCCAGCGGCGCGAGCGTGTCGTAGGGGACGGCCTGGTTGCGGGTGAGCCAGCCCTTCACCAGCGGTTGCCAGCGCCGGGCATGGCGCTCGGGCGCCGCCTCCAGCAAGGTGAGGATGGCCTCCACGGTCTTCTGCCCCGCGTGGTAGTCGCGGTGGCCCTGGCGCGAGATGGCCCGGCCGCGTACGCAGTCCATCATCAGCCCGTCGAAGACGAACGGCACGAAGGAGCGATCCACGATGTCGTAGACCTTCCCGGTGTCGGAGATCTCCCAGGGCGAGTGCGCGAGCATGGCGATCAGCTTGGCCACGCTCTCCAGGTAGTCCACGCCGTAGCTGCCGTTGTAGGGGTACACGTCGTGCTGGATGAACGACCCGTCACGGTAGAAGCCGTCCCCCGGGCCCTTGGTCGTCCGCAGCAGGTCGGAGACCGCGTCCTTGGCCCGCTTGACGAGCCGTGCGTCGTGGGTGAGCAGTCCCCGCATCCCCACCGCCATGGCCTTGCTCGCCCGGTTGGCGCCGGTCTCGGCCACGCCGGGGTGACTGACACGGCGCTCCGGGTCGGGGCACCAGCGGCGCAACGGGCGCAGCCAGCGCTTGAGACGGTCCTCGGGCAGGCCGTCGTACAGCAGGGCGCAGGTGTCGGTCAGCGAGCGGGGCACGCCGATCTCCCACCAGAACCAGTTGCTGCCCCGCGGGTCGAGCTTCTCGTGGTAGGCGTGCTCGTACAGGAAATCCAGCGCCCTGGCCGCGGTCTCGGCGACCTGCCTGTCCCGGTGCATGGCGGTGCCCGGCGTGGCCCAGCCCAGCGCCAGGGTGCGCATGCGGTTGTAGGCGCGGTTGAAGTTGCCCGTCCGGGGGTCGTCCAGCGGCAGGTCGGGCCAGAGGCTCGGGCGGCCGGGGGCGGGTTTCAGCTTGCGCAGCACCGCATGAGCCGACCCCTCGACCGCCCGCGTCTTGTCGGCATAGGCGGGGTTGTACGACCTGCCGGCCAGCAGGCTCACCCACCGCTCACGCGCGGCGTCGAACGCGGCGCCGCCGGCCGCGAACGCGGGTTCGTCCCAGAGGGCGAGGCCGGCCACGCCCGCGGCGCCCAGCAGGGCGGACCGCCGGCTGAGGGGGTGGGACATGGAGGCCTTCCGACAATCGGGCATTACCACACCAAAAGGTCGATCATATATCGATCAGCGGCGGCTATCGCGACCCTGTCGCGCGTCGGCCAGGCTCCGGCATGCCGGGCATCTCACCGCGCCCCTCCCTCGACGAGGTCGAGCGGGGTGATGACGATCGGGTGCGCTGCGGCGGCACCACCTGGGTGCAGGCCGAGGTCCGGGCCCATCCCGGACGGGTCAAATGGTGTCGAAGCCGCGCAGCATGGCCTCGAGCGCGAACCCGAAGCGGGGGTCCGGTCCGGAGGAACGCTGGGCTCGTGTGGCCTCGGCGAGGAGCGGGGTCTCCCGCAGATCCGGATCGGGTATCGCCTCCAGCCGGTTACCAGGCGCGTGCCGGTCACGCCCGCTGGCGGCCAGGATGGCGACGTGGCCGACGACGAAACCGGTCACGGCGTACAGCATGTCCAACGCCCGTTCCAGCGGTACTCCGGCGGCCCGCAGCATGTGGAGCGCGTCCTCCATGAGGTGCAGGTTCTGCGGGGTGATCGCGGGCCGGCCGACCACCAGGGGGATGACGTTCGGGTGCGCGAGCAGGACGCGCATCAGTGTGCAGGCGTACTCGCGCAGACCCTCCTGCCATGAGGCGGCCTCGGCCAGCGGCGGCGCGGCCTGCGTGAAGAGCTGCTCGACCAGGCCGTCCAGCAGGGCGTCCTTGCCGGCGACGTGCTGGTAGAGGGACATGGCCTCGACGCCGAGCTCCTGGCCGATGCGGCGCATCGACAGCGCCTTCAGCCCTTCGCGGTCGGCCAGCGCCAGAGCCGCCTGAAGGATGGCCTGGCGGGTCAGGCCGGCGTTCTGGCCGCGGGCGCGCTTCGGGGACATGGTGGCCCTTCTCACAGCACGGATTCTTACGAGGTAAGTATAGTGGTGGAACATCAAACATACGTTGTAAGAATACGGTCTCAGGGCGACGGCGGCGGACGGCCGCACTGCCCGGCGCGCGAGTACCGCCTGGCCGGGAAGGCGGCCCAGCCGCGAGAAGCCATCAGCCACACCACGCCACTCCACGGACAAGGAAGGCCTCAAACCATGACAGTGTCGGCAAGGAAACCGAACAAGCAAGCAGCTCTCGCCCTGATGTACGGCGGCGCCGGACTCACGGTGCTCGCCACCCTCTTCGCGTTCATCGACCGGGCCGGCTTGGCCGGCCACATCCGCGCGGGTTACCCGGCTTACGGGCCGGGAGAGGTCGACGCCGCCGTCACCGCGTACACCGTGATCCTGTCCGTCGTGGGAGTGCTGGGGCTCCTCGGCTGGCTCGGCACCGTCTGGGCGGCCCGCGCAGGCAAAGGCTGGGCCCGCTGGCTGGCCTCCGGCATGTTCGCGATCGCGGTCTGCGTCGCGGTGGCGGCCGTGACCACCCAGGACATCAACGGTGAAGTCGGTCTCGCGCCGCTGCTGGGCTGGCTGCAGGTCCTTCCTTGTGTCCCCGGTCTCGCAGCGGTCTTGCTGCTGTGGAGAAGGGCGGCATGACCGCGAGGCGGATGGGGTCCCGACCCGTCCGACGCGCCGTCATACGCGGGATCGCGGCGTTCAAGCGCTGGACGTATCGGGGCGGACGGCCCAGCGCGTTCATGCGGTTCGTGAACCGGCTCGACGTGCTGATGTACAGGTTCCGGTGGTCAGCACCACGCCAGGGCGCCATTCTCCAGGTGGCCGGACGCCGCAGCGGAAGCCTCTCGCAGGTCCCTGTCGCGATCGCCGAGCACAGGGACGCCGAGTTCCTCGTGTCCATGCTCGGGCCGGACGCGAACTGGGTGCGGAACGTCCGCGCCGCGGGCGGCCGGGCCCTGCTCCGCCGTCACGGGCGCGAGATCCCGGTCATGCTGGAAGAAGTCCCGCCCGAGCGCCGCGCGGAGATCCTGCGCCGTTACCTCGCCATCGCGCCCGGCGCGAGACCGCATCTGGGTCTCGCGCCGGCGGCACCGCTGGAGCAGTTCCGCCGGATCGCCCCTCGCCATCCCGTCTTTCGCATCATCGACGGCGAGGCGCAGCGGGGCGGGCATCGTGTCGCTGGGCACGAGGGCGGAGCGGTCACGCGTCCCAGGTGACCGGGAGGCTCTTGACCCCGTAGATGTCCGCGGTCTCGGGGCGCAGGGCGACCTCTTCAGCCGGGACGGCCAGGCGCAGTGTGGGGAAGCGGTCGAGCAGCGCGGGGAGGGCGACG
>NZ_SMKO01000152.1 GCF_004348685.1 Nonomuraea deserti
GCCAGTCCGCCGCCCCGCCCCGGTCACCGCGCCCGGTCGCCGAGCCGGTCACGGAGGCCTCATGCTTCCGTACCCGCGGCTGCACCACCTGCTGCCTGCCGAATTCGCCGAACCGCTCCTCACCAGCGGCGACGTTGCGCAGGAGCCCATCGCGTACGAAGACGACGACCCCTCACCCGGCTCAGCGGCATCGCCGACGCCCTCCTCGCCCACGGCCGTGCCATCCGCGCCGGCGGCTCCGTCGTTCTGCCCACGGCAGGAGAGGCGACCGTGCTGCGCCCGCCCGGTGCACACCTCCGAGCCCCTGCCGCTGCGCCAACCCGTCTCCAGCCCCGTGCTCGCCTGCGGCGCCGCGCTCAAGAGCACCGCCTGCCTGGCAGGGGACGGGCGTGCGTTGCTTTCCCTGGACGACGTCAACCTGCGCAACCACGACACGCCGACCTCGGTCTCGCCGACCGCCGACGATGGCCGCCACCCAGGGCCGCCACCCAGGGCCGCCACCCAGGGCCGCCACCCAGGGCCGCCACCCGGGGGCCGCCTCGGGGACTCGCCATCCGGGGCCGTCACCCGGGGCCGCCACCGAGGGCTGCGGCAGGCCGGGCGCGCCCGTGGCGGGTCGCCCGCCGGGGAGGGCTCCGGCCGCGCCTAGCATGGCGATCGTGGAGTACCTCAACCCCGGCCGCGGCCCGTACACCGCGGAGGATCGCGCGCTCATCGGAGCCGAGCACGCCCGCCAGGCCCGCGCCCGCTTCGCCGGGCACCGCGGGTACCGGCCCACGCCCGTCCACACCCTTCGCGGGTTCGCGGGTACGTACACCGCGCACATCAAGGACGAGAGCCTGCGCATGGGGCTGGGCAGCTTCAAGGCGCTCGGCGGGGCCTACGCCGTGCGTCTGATGGCAGAACGCGAGCCGGGAGGCCCGCCGTTCGTGTGTGCCAGCGCCGGCAACCACGGCATCTCCGTCGCCGCGGGAGCCGCGGAGGCGGGCGTGCCGTGCGTGGTGTATTTGAGCGAGGACGTCCCAGAGGCGTTCGAGCGGCGGCTGCGCGCCCTCGGCGCGGAGGTGCGGCGCAGCGGCCGGCACTACGACGACAGCATGGCCGCCGCACTCCGCACGGCCGAGGAGCGGGGGTGGCGGCTGGTCTCCGACAGCTCGTGGGAGGGCTACACCGCCGTCCCGCTCGACGTCATGCGCGGTTACACGGTCCTGTTCGACGAACTCTCCGGCGAGCCCTCGTTCACGGCCGAGCCCGCCGGGAACGGCCCGGACGAGAGCCCTGGCGCGCCCACGCACGTGTTCGTGCAGGCCGGGGTCGGCGGGCTGGCCGCGGCGGCGGCCGGCTACGTACGGGACCGCTGGGGCGAGCAGCCCAGGATCGTCGTCGTCGAGCCCGAGGGCGCGCCCTGTCTGCTCGAAAGCGCCCGCGTCGGCAAGCCCGTCCGCATCAGTGGCGGGCACACCACGCTCGGCAGGCTCGACTGCCTCGAACCCTCCCTCATCGCCCACCGCCTCCTGTCCCATCTCGCCGACCTCTACATGACGATCACCGACGAGCACGCGGACGCCGCGGTCCGGCTCCTGACCGGGCACGGCGTGGCCCTGTCGCCGTGCGGCGCCGCCGGAGCCGCCGGGCTGCTCGAACTCGGCGACGCCTCCCGGGACGCGCTCGGTGTCGACGACCGCTCACGCGTGTTGCTCGTGGGAACAGAGGGACCCGTGGAACCAGAATGATCGACATCTACGTCAAAGAGGCGTGCACTCATCCAACCGGCCGAAGCATGTCCGGGGGGACGGCCGGTTGGCCGAGCTCGACCTCCTGCGATTCATCGCCGCCCTCGCCGTCGTCGCCTTCCACTACCTGGTCGCGTACGCGTCCGTCTGGGGGGACAGGCCCGCCGAGCTGTTCCCGGCGCTGGCGCCCGTCGCGGGGTTAGGCATCCTCGGCGTGGAGCTGTTCTTCATCATCAGCGGGTTCGTCATCCTGATGACCGTCTGGGGCCGAGGGCTCGGCGGCTTCGCCCGGTCCCGGTTCGTCCGTCTCTATCCCGCGTACTGGCTCAGTCTCGGCGCCGTCGCCGCCCTCTACGCGATCACCGGCGCCAAGGCGCTCAACCCAAAACTTTCACCAGGCGAATACCTGGTGAACGCCACCATGCTCCAGCGGCTGTTCAAGGTCACCGACGCCAGCGGCGTCTACTGGTCGCTCTGGGCCGAGCTCCGCTTCTACCTGCTGATGGCGATCCTCGTGATCATCGGCGTGACGTACCGGCGCGTGCTGGTCTTCGCGGGCGTCTGGCTGCTCGCCGCGCTCGGCGCGGAGCTGCTCGGCAACGACCTGCTCGACGAGATCGTCATGCCGCGCTATGCCCCCTATTTCGTGGCCGGCATGTCCCTGTACCTCATCCACAAACACGGCAGCGCCTGGCTGCCCTGGCTGTACGTGGCCGGCGGGTACGGCCTGTCGATCAACGCCGCGCTCGGGCGGGTGCACAGCCGTGTCGAGGCCGCGGGCTTCAAGAACATGCCCGTCACCGACGTCAGCGTCATCATCACCATCACCCTGATCTTCGCCGTGATGGCCCTGGTCGCCCTCGGCCTGCTCAGGCTGAGGGCGTCGAGGACGCTCACCGCGCTCGGCGGGGTCACTTATCCGCTTTACCTGTTCCATGGCGTGGTTGCGGTGGCCCTCATCCCCGTGCTCGTCGAGGATTTGCCCCCTTGGGCCGTCGCCGTCACCGCGACGCTGGTCGCGATTCTGCTGTCCTATCTTGTCCATGCCTTTGCCGAACGTCCCATCCAGCGACTTCTCAAGCCGCGCAAGGCGCCACAAACCACGTCAGCTCCCGCCGTACAGGTTGAAAAGGCGTCGGTGCCATAACCTTGTGGCCTTGGGGCACTGTGAAGGGCATAGGCTCGGGCATATAAACGGCGGATAGACAGACCCGGACGAACAGAGGGTGTTGCATGACGGTGCGTCGGGTGATGGGCATCGAGACCGAGTACGGCATCTCCGTACCTGGTCAGCCAGGCGCCAACGCGATGGTGACCTCCTCACAGGTCGTGAACGCCTACCTGGCCGCCTCGGCGGCTCGCGCGCGCAGGGCACGGTGGGACTTCGAGGAGGAAAACCCGCTGCGCGACGCGCGCGGGTTCGACCTTGCCCGGGAGGTGGCCGACCCCACCCAACTGACCGACGAGGACCTCGGCCTCGCCAACGTCATCCTCACCAACGGCGCCCGGCTCTACGTCGACCACGCTCACCCCGAGTACAGCGCGCCCGAGTGCACCAACCCCCGAGCCGCCGTTATCTGGGACAAAGCGGGCGAGCGGGTCATGTACGACGCGGCAACCCGAGCCTCCGCCATCCCCTCCAACGCCCCCATCCAGCTCTACAAGAACAACACCGACGCCAAAGGCGCCTCCTACGGCTGCCACGAGAACTACCTGATGCGGCGCGCCACCCCCTTCGCCGACATCGTCAGGCACCTCACCCCGTTCTTCGTCTCCCGCCAGGTCGTCGTCGGCGCCGGCAAGGTCGGCATCGGCCAGGACTCCCGCGGCGAGGGCTTCCAGATCAGCCAGCGGGCCGACTTCTTCGAGGTCGAGGTGGGGCTCGAGACCACGCTCAAGCGGCCCATCATCAACACCCGTGACGAGCCGCACGCCGACCCCGAGAAATACCGCAGGCTGCACGTCATCATCGGCGACGCCAACATGTCGGAGATCTCGACCTATCTCAAGCTCGGGTCCACCGCACTCGTCCTCGCCATGATCGAGGACGGCTTCCTCACCCGAGACCTCGCCGTCGACAACCCCGTGCAGGCGCTGCGGGCCGTCTCCCACGACCCCGCCTGCCGCTACGAGATCCCCATGCGCGACGGGCGCAAGCTCACCGCCATCCAGCTCCAGATGGAATATCTCGAGCAGGCCCGCAAATACGTCGAGGAACGCGGCACCGCCCACGACGAGATGAACAAGGACATCCTCGACCGCTGGGAGTCCGTGCTGACCCGCCTCGCGGAAGACCCGATGCAGCTCGCCCGCGAGCTCGACTGGGTCGCCAAGCTCGAACTCCTCGAGGGCTACCGCAGCCGTGACGGCCTGGCCTGGTCTCATCCCAGGCTCCAGCTCGTCGACCTGCAGTACTCCGACATCCGCCCCGACCGGGGCCTCTACAACCGCCTCGTCGCCCGCGGACGCATGCAGCGCCTCGTCACCGAGGAAGAGGTCCAGCGCGCCGTCGAACACCCGCCCACCGACACCCGCGCCTACTTTCGCGGCCGCTGCCTGAGCCAGTACAGCGAAGCCGTCGCCGCCGCCTCCTGGGACTCCGTCATCTTCGACATCCCCGGCAGGGAGTCACTGCAGCGCGTGCCGACCCTCGAGCCGCTGCGCGGCACCAAGGCCCACGTCGGAGAGCTCTTCGACCGCTGCCGCACCGCCGCCGACCTGGTGGCCGCGCTCACCGGCGGCGACTGAACACACGCCGCGCTCACCGCCGCCCACCGACCTCACGCCCCGGGCGGCGACGGCGACCGACCTCACGCCCCGGGCGGCGACGGCGACCGACCTCACGCCGCGCGCAACGCGCATCACAGCAGGCTCACGCCGAGCGTCAGCGTGCCCGCCGCCAGGCTCACGCCGCCCGCCACGGTCAGCCAGATCAGCTTGCTCGGCTTGGTGTCGCTCGGCGCACCACCGACAGGAAGAAGCCCAGCGGCATCAGGATCGGCGCGGCCACGATCAGCGTGCGCACCAGGGCCTTGACGCCTTCCGGCAGGCTCGCCTGATCCACGTACACCATCGCCACCAGGGCGAAGAGCACCAGCACGCCCGCGTGGGCGTGCCCCGCCCGCCACAGGCCGCGGCGTACCGGATTGTCGAGGTAGCCTGGAACGTTCCGCATGAGGAACGACAGCAACGAGACACCGCCGAAGGCGACCAGGGGAACTGTGATGAGGAGCACACCGGCAGTGCTCAGGGACGAAGGGGACATCGCAACCTCCTGCGCGTACGGGGGTCCCATTATTGGATAGCTAGACTATCTGGTCAACCCCGCAAGATCGCTGGATGATCGGCGCGAAATGTCGCCCGGTTCGGGGAAGATATGCAGGAGAGGCAGTCCCCCAGACGGAGGTAGGACATGGCAACCAAGGACACCGGCGGCCAGAAGCAGGCCGGTCGGCGCGAGGCCGAAGTCGAGGAGACCGAGGCCTCGGCGGCGCCGGACGTTCAGGAGCGGCAGGAGAAGCTCACGGACGATGTCGACTCGATTCTGGATGAGATAGACGAAGTTCTCGAAGAGAACGCAGAGGAATTCGTGCGCAGCTATGTCCAAAAGGGCGGAGAGTAGGGCAAAAGGCAACTTAAAGGGATGAATCGGATGGGAACGCCGGACGGACTGACGACCTGCCCGGGCCGCGGTGAGGCCACGGCCATCACCCGGTCCGGGCTCACATAGCGCAGGCCACGAGGGGCGAGCGTGCGCCGGCGAGGTCTTCCTCCGGAACCATCCGCTTGCCCACCGTTACGGCATCACCAGGACGACGTCGAGCGCATGCTCGCCCACTAGGGCGGGCTCAGCGCCGTTTTTCCGCGGGGCATGAGGAGCCGGCGAAAGCTCCGAGCCGGGCTCCCGGCTGATCTCTAGTCCAGGTGGTCGAGGGTGGGCTGGTCGTCGGGCATGGCATAGTCGACCGCGACGCCGAGCAGGCGGACGGGGCGGTCGAGATCGAAGCGGCCGAGGATGGCGAGGGCCGTCTGGGTGATGGCGGCCGGGTCGGTGGTGGCGGCGGAAAGTTTGGCCTGGCGGGTGCGGGTGAGGAACGGCGTGTAGCGCACCTTGACGGTGACGCGGGTCGCCTGGCGGCCGGCGTCGACGGTGTCCCGCGCCACGCGCCCGGCGAGTTCCGTGATGTGGCGGGCGATGTCGTCCTCGTCGGTGAGGTCGTGCTCGAAGGTGGATTCGCGGCTGTGGCCGCGGGCGATCCAGGGTGTGGTGACGACCTCGGCCTCGCCCTTGCCGAGGGCGAGATAGCGATACCACGGGCCGTTGGTGGGCCCGAAACGGCGGGCGAGATCGGCGGGATCGGCGGCGGCGAGCTGGGCGACGGTGTGCAGCCCGTGGGCGGCGAGCTTTCTGGCGGTCTTGGCGCCGATGCCCCAGAGCGCGTCGGTGGAGCGGTGGTTCATGGTCTCGGCCCAGTCTTCGCTGGTGAGCCGGTGCACGCCCGCCGGTTTGGCGAAGGCCGAGGCGAGCTTGGCCTGGTGTTTGTTGTCGCCGATGCCGACGGAGCAGGTCAGCCTGGTGCGGGCGCGCACGGCCTGCTGGAGGCCGGCGGCGAGTGCTTCGGGATCGTCGGTGGTGGCGCCGACGAAGGCTTCGTCCCAGCCCCAGATCTCCACGCGCACGGGAAACTCGCGGAGGACGGCCATGACCTCTTGCGAGGCGGCCTCGTAGGCGGGTGGGTCGCTGGGCAGGAAGATCGCTTCCGGGCATCGTCTGTACGCGGTGCGCAGCGGCATGCCGGAATGGATGCCGTAGGCGCGGGCTTCGTAGGTGGCGGTGGCGGCCACGGTGCGGGGGCGCGTGGGATCACCGGTGCCGCCCACGACGACGGGCCTGCCGCGAAGCTCGGGGTGGCGGAGCAACTCGACCGCGGCGATGAACTGATCGAGGTCGACGTGCAGGATCCAGTCCCGGGTGGACCTGGTGGCCATGGTGTCCAGTATGGCCGGTGGCTCCGTGACGGGCGCCGCACGGGGCCGCGGCCAGGCTCCGCCGGATGCTGATCGCGGGCTTGGTGTCTGGTTTGGGGGTTTCAACGGGTATGGCGGTGGAGCCCGTGCACAATGGTTCGCCGTGAGCTGATCGTGGGAAGTGCAGACAGCAACCCAACATGAGTAGGGTCGCCCTAGGAACACTGACGTTTGGAGGGAGTCGCGTGGCATCGCACAGGGATCTGCCCGTCGGCTTGGTGAACCATCTTTTCCGGAACACGGGGAACTCGTCGTTCTCGGAGTTTGTCAGTTCATATGCGCCCGAGTTGCTGCCACAGCGGGATGAGGTTCTGGCCACCCCGATCGGCGATCAGGTCCCGCACGCGACCACGATCGTGGCCGCCACCTTCGCCGGCGGCGTGATCATGGCCGGCGACCGGCGGGCGACGTCGGGCAACATCATCTCCCAGCGCGACGTGGAGAAGGTGTTCCGCGCCGACGACTACTCGTGCATGGGCATCGCGGGCACGGCCAGCACGGGCCTCGAGTTCGCCCGCCTCTACCGCGTGGAGCTGGAGCACTACGAGAAGCTCGAGGGTCGCACGATGTCGGTGGCCGGCAAGGCCAACCGGCTGGCGACCATGATCAGGGGCAACCTCGCCATGGCGATGCAGGGGCTGGTGGTGGTGCCGCTGTTCGCCGCCTACGACCCCGACAAGGACGAAGGCCGCATCTTCAGCTACGACGTCGCGGGCGGCCCCTACGAGCGGGAACGGTTCGACGCGATCGGATCCGGTTCGATATTCGCTCGCGGGTCGCTGAAGAAGCTCTACCGCGACAGCGCCTCCTCCGACGACACGGTGATGACACTCATCCAGGCCCTCTACGACGCGGCCGACGACGACTCGGCCACCGGCGGGCCCGACGTGAGCAGGAAGATCTGGCCGGTCGTGGCGGTGATCGACGCCGACGGTTTCCGCCGACTGACCGACGAGCAGGTCTCCTCCTACGTGGAGCAGATGCTCGAAGCCCGCCTGATCTCGCCCGACGGCCCCATCGCCCCGCTGCGCTAGAAAGGACCACCGCACGTGTCCATGCCTTTTGGATATGCGTCCCCTGAGCAGATCATGCGGGACAAGGCCGACTACGCGCGCAAGGGCATCGCGCGGGGCCGGTCCGTCGTCGTGCTGCAGTACGTCGACGGCATCCTGTTCGTCGCGCCCAACCCGTCGCGGGCGCTGCACAAGATCAGCGAGATCTACGACCGCATCGGGTTCGCCGCCGTCGGGCGCTACAACGAGTTCGAGGAGCTGCGGCTCGGCGGCATCCGCTACGCCGACATCAACGGCTACACCTACGACCGCTCCGACGTGACCGGACGCGGCCTGGCCAACCTCTACGCCTCCAACCTGGGCCGCATCTTCACCGAGTCGATCAAGTCGCTCGAGGTGGAGGTCGTCGTCGCCGAGGTGGGCGAGACCAAAGACGGCGACGCGATCTACCGGCTGACGTTCGACGGGTCCGTCTTCGACGAGCACGGCTTCGCCGCGATGGGCGGCCAGGCCGAGGCGGTGGCGACCCGGCTGAAGGAGCGCTACCGCGAGTCGATGTCGCTGGCCGACGCGCTGGAGGTGGCGCTGACGGCGCTCACCGAGCCGGGCGGCGAGCGCCCGCCGGTGGCGCAGCTGGAGGTCGCGGTGCTCGACCGCAACCGCGAGCACCGCAAGTTCCTCCGGTTGACGGGGGCGCGGCTGGAGCGGCTGCTCGCCCAGACGACCACCCCACCGGCCTCCCAGCCCACGCCTCCCGCCGACGAGGAGGGCAAGGACACCCCGCCGCCCACGGGCCCTGACGGCGACGTGGACGACGGCTCCTCGCCGCTGTAGACGCGGTTCCGCGCGGGGACCTGCCACGGCGGTCCCCGCGCCGGGCACCCGATGGCTCTCTCCGCCGTGCCGTGCGGCCGTGGTGGTCCCGGCCATCGTGCCGAACGGTCCCTGGTGGTCCCGGCCATGGTGCCGAACGGTCCCTGGAGTCCCGGCCGCCGTGCCGTGCGGTCGTGGTGGTCCTGGCCATCGTGCCGCGCGGTCCCTGCCCGCCGCGCGGTGGTTCGGGGTGGCGACCCCGCCGTCGCACCGGATGAGCCGTGGTGACAACGCCGCCGTCGCACCGGATGAGCCGTGGTGACAACGCCGCCGTCGTACTGGGTCACCCGTGGTGGTTTCGCGGTGGCGCCGCGTGGACCGTGGCGGGCTCGTCGCCGAGGCGGGTGACGTTGCGACGATCTCTTACCGTCGCGCGGCTGGCCCTTCCGCCCCGCACGCGGCTCCGCGCCCGCAGCGAGATTCGACGCCTGTAGCGCGGGGTGGCGCCTGTAGTGCGGCCCGGTGCCGGGGTGCGGGGGCGTCAGTGGGGCGGGGCGGCGGCTTGTGGTGTGACCTGTTTCACCATGCATCGGGTGAACTTCGGAGGGTCATCGAAGATCTCAGGTTCCATGAACGCTTCCCTGCGCGGCATCCTCGCGGCCGGGGCGGCCGCGGCCGTGGTGCTGGTATCCGGCGGCGCCGCCGACGCGGCGGTCTACCCGAAGTACAAAGCGCCCAAGACCTTCGGCACGACCTTCCAGGCCGATCCGGGGCATGATTTCACCAAGGGGATCCACTCCCGCCACAACGGCATCCTGCGTGGCCAGATCACCCACGTACGCGGCGGCGTGGCCGAGTACGAGCCCATCAAGTGGAAGAAGGGCACCCGCACCGAGGGGCGCTTCGTCGGCCCGCGCGAGGGGGACGTCGGCGCGTACGCCTCGCAGATCGCGAAGAACGTGGTGTTCCTGTCGGCGTACGGGTGCAAGGCCACGATGTCGGACCTGACGGTCAGCAGGAAGACCGGGCTCGGCGCGAAGCGCTGCTCCAGGGCCGCGCTGATCAAGCGGCACGGCGCTCGTCCGCACCCCGCGTTGATCACCGTCCACAAGGGGCGGATCGTGAAGGTGCAGGAGATCTACACCCCTTGACCTTGCCGGGTGACCCGCGCCCCGAGGGGCGGGCGCGGGGACGAACGCCGTAAACGCCCGGTCAACGGGACGTCCCATGAGGCGGGTACGGGAAAACACCTGCGAAGATCTCTCCCGCATGCCGATCCGTGGGCATAGTGTGAGGTGATGGATCGTCGCATCTTCGGGCTGGAGAACGAGTACGGCGTGACCTGCACGTTCAGGGGGCAGCGCAGGCTGTCGCCCGACGAGGTCGCGCGCTACTTGTTCCGGCGGGTCGTGTCCTGGGGCCGATCGAGCAACGTCTTCCTCCGCAACGGCGCACGTCTCTACCTCGACGTGGGCAGCCACCCTGAATACGCAACACCTGAGTGTGACAACGTCATCGAGCTCGTCACCCATGACAAGGCGGGCGAGCGCATTCTCGAGGGCCTGCTCGTGGACGCCGAGAAGCGGCTGCGCGAAGAGGGCATCGCCGGTGACATCTATCTGTTCAAGAACAACACCGACTCGGCCGGCAACTCCTACGGCTGCCACGAGAACTATCTCGTGGGCAGGCACGGGGAGTTCGGGCGGCTGGCCGACGTGCTGATCCCGTTCCTGGTGACGCGGCAGATCGTGTGCGGGGCCGGCAAGGTGCTGCAGACGCCGCGCGGCGCCGTCTACTGCGTCTCGCAGCGGGCCGAGCACATCTGGGAGGGCGTCTCCAGCGCCACCACCCGGTCCAGGCCCATCATCAACACCCGTGACGAGCCCCATGCCGACGCCGAGCGGTTCCGCCGCCTGCACGTCATCGTGGGTGACTCCAACATGAGCGAGACCACGATGTTGCTCAAGGTCGGCGCCACCGACCTGGTGCTGCGCATGATCGAGTCGGGCACGGTGATGCGCGACCTGTCGCTGGAAAACCCGATCAGGGCGATCCGCGAGGTCTCTCACGACATGACGGGCAGGCGCAGGGTGCGCCTGGCCAACGGGCGCGAGGCCTCCAGCCTGGAGATCCAGCAGGAATACCTGTCGAAGGCGAAGGACTTCGTCGACCGCCGTGGTGGCGACGCCATCGCGCACCGGGTGCTGGAGTTGTGGGAGCGCACCCTGCACGCGGTCGACACCGGCAACCTCGACCTGGTCTCGCGGGAGATCGACTGGGTGACGAAATACCAGCTGATCGAGCGCTACAGGAAGAAGTACGACCTGCCGCTGTCCTCGCCGCGGGTGGCGCAGCTCGACCTGGCCTATCACGACGTGCACCGCAAGCGGGGCCTGTTCTACCTGCTGCAGAAGCGCGGGTCGGTGGAGCGGGTGGCGTCCGACCTGAAGATCTTCGAGGCCAAGTCGGTGCCGCCGCAGACGACGCGGGCGCGGTTGCGCGGTGAGTTCATCCGCAAGGCGCAGGAGAAGCGGCGCGACTTCACCGTCGACTGGGTGCATCTCAAGCTCAACGACCAGGCGCAGCGCACGGTGCTGTGCAAGGACCCGTTCCGCAGCGTGGACGAGCGGGTCGACAAGCTCATCGCCGGCATGTGACCCGTGCCAGAGCGTGGCGCCGCGTTTACCCCGGCCCTACCTGAATGTCGGGTAGTGTGACGCGAATCTGACGTCTTTTCCGAGGGACATTCATGCGCCGCGCTCTGGCCGTTTCGGCCGCCGTGCCTCTGCTCTTTTCCGCCGCCGCGTGCGGCTCCGATGACGGCGCGAACTCCGGCGCCACGTCCAGCGCCACCTCCAGCGCCGCGCCGGCCGACGGAGCCAAGGTGTCGGTCGCGGGCAACGTGGGCGCCAAGCCCACGGTGACCTTCCCGTCGGGCTCGCCCGCCACCACGTCGTCGTACAAGGTGATTCAGCCCGGCGCCGGCGACGGGATCAAGGCGGGCGACCGGGTGATCGTCAACCTTACCGTCTACAACTGGGACGGCCAGGGCAACGCCGTGCAGGGCTCCTCGTACGACACCAAGGCGCCCGAGACGATCCCGGTCAACGAGCAGCTGCCGAAGGTCCTGCAGGAGGGCTTCACCAAGGTCAAGAAGGGCGGCCGGCTGCTGGCCGTGCTGGCCAACGACGCCGCTCCCCAGCAGCAGGCGGCGCCCGCCCAGCCGACCAAGGTGTTCGTGTTCGACGTGGTCGGCACCCAGCCGCCGGCGCTCAAGGTGGCCGACGGCAAGGAGACCGGCGACAGCATCAAGGGCGTCAAGGTCGGCATTCCCGGCGGCGAGAAGGCTCCCGAGCTGACCACCAAGACCGACGCCAAGCCGCCGGCGAAGCTCGAGGTCAAGACGGTCATCAAGGGCACCGGCGAGAAGGTGAAGGCCAACCAGACGCTCACCGTCCACTACACGGGCAAGATCTGGGGCACCGACAAGAAGTTCGACTCCAGCTGGGATCGCGGCCAGCCGGCCGAGTTCCCGCTCGGCCAGGTGATTCAGGGCTGGCAGCAGGGCCTGGTCGGGGTGCCGGTCGGCAGCCGGGTCGTGATGAGCATCCCGCCGGACCTCGGCTACGGCGACCAGGAGCAGCAGGGCATCCCCGCCAAGAGCACTTTGGTGTTCGTGGTGGACGTCCTAGGCGCCTACTGATCAGCGCCACGGCGCCGGACGGACCCGCGTGATCGGCAGGCTTTCATCCGGCGCTGCGGGACCATGGCCGGGTGCATGTCGCCCGGCTTTTTCCGCGCGCGTTGCGGGCCTTCGCGTTCGCGGCGGTGTGCGTGCTGGTGTCGGCCGCGCTGCACGTGCTGGCCGGGGGCACGGTCGTGCACCTCGGCAGCCTTTCCGCCGCCCTCGCGGCTGCTGGACGCTGGGGGCCCGCTGAGGGCCTGGCCACTGCGGGCCTGGACGCTGGGGGCGCGCACGCGCACGGCGGCGGGCCGGGCATGCTGGTCGCCCCACGCGGTGGCGGTGTTCGGCTCGGCCTGGTGGCTGACCCGGGGCGACGCCGCCCTGGCGACCCTGCTGCGCCTGGCCGTCACGTCCGTCGGTGACTTCTGGGCCGCGCTGCTCGTCCTGGCAGGTGTGCCGATCGAGGTCGTCCGTCCCGGCCGTACCGCGGCGTGGGACGCCCCCGCGTCGCGACCGAGGTCACCGTTCGCGGCGGTGGTGTCCCGGCGCGGACCGCCGCTCGTTCTCTCCGTTCTCTGACCCGGGCACGTGCCCGGCAGCAGGCCGCGCGGTCCGTCCCGCGGCCCTTTCCCGCGTGGCCGTCGAGGCGGTCGCGCGCTCGAAGTGTCTCGCGAGATGCCGTATCCGCGGATACGCGCGTCTCGGCCGAACGGAGAAACGCCTGATGACCTCCTCTGCCGACCTCTCATCCGCGCCGGCGACAGAGCCGCCCCCGCCGCGTCGCGCGACCTGGGCGGCCCTGCGCCCCCTCGTGCTGCGGCTGCACTTCTACGCAGGACTGCTCGTCGCGCCCTTCCTCCTGGTGGCCGCGACCACCGGATTCCTGTACGCCGCCTCGGTCCAGATCGAGAAGATCCCTGCTCACGGTGGGCGTCGGCGTCTTCCTGCACCTGATGGGCGTCTCCCTGGCGGTGTTCCTCGTGATCGACGTCGCCCTCGGCCACGCGCCAGGACATGAGCCGGCTACGCCTGACTCCAGTTGTGCGGTGAACGTTTGAGCGTGTAAACCGCCTGGGGCAGGTCGTCCCTGACGCGGATCATCCAGCGTGCGAGATCGGTGGTGAGGTCGGCGCGGACTCCGGCGAGCGCGGGATCGTCGTACCGGTTGTCCAGCTCCGCGGGGTCGGCGTCCACGTCGTAGAGCTCGCCGGCGCCGCGCTCGTCCAGCAGCAGCTTCCACCGCGCGCGCCGGAGCATCACCGTCGTCCCGGCCTGGGTGACGGTGTTGAGCTCGTCGAAGGTGCGCCCTTCGTAGGGGAAGTGCAACGGGGGGCGCTCGTCGACGGCGTAGGACAGCCCGCCGAACCCGCGTTCACCGTAACCGCTGGCGAACTCCTCGGCCGGGTAGGGCTCCCCGGTGAGCATGGGCCAGAGGCTGCGGCCCTGGACACCGGGCGGGATCTCGACGTCGAGGGCGTCGCAGACCGTCGGGAACAGGTCGGCGAGCGAGACGAAGTCGGTGCCGTTGACCATCGGCCGCACGCCCGGCCCGGCCACGGCGAACGGGATGCGCATCAGGCACTCCGGCATGCCCGCGCCCTTGCGCTGCAGGCCGTAGTCGCCGGTGTAGTCGCCGTGGTCGGCGACGAAGAACACCAGCGTGTCCGCGTCCCGTCCGGTCTCGCGCAGGTGCGTGAAGAACCGGCGCAGCTGGTCGTCGATGAGCCGGAGCATCCCGCAGTAGTTGGCGCGGTAGCGCCGCCATTCCGCGTCGAAACCGGGCCGCTTCTCCTCGGTCAGCCGGCGCAGCCACGTGTACGTCCCGCCCTTGCGCTCGGCGGCGTCGGGCCCGGCCAGCCGGTCGGGCACCTCGTCCTCCCCGAACAGGCTGAAGTACGGCTCGGGGACCTGGTAGGGGTTGTGCGGCTCCGGGAACGACAGCCAGGAGAAGAACGGCCGGTCGCCGGGCGTCCGGTCGATCGCGCTGATCGCGTCGGTGACGATCCGGTGCGGGAACTGGCACTCCAGCGGGAAGGGCGCCGGCTCGTGGCTGACCGCGTGGTCGAGCGAGACGAGCCACTCCTCGAACGCCTCCTGCTCGGGCGTCGCCGCGCCGGCCGGGCCGCGCTCGTGCCAGTACGGTGCGGCGAACGTGTCGAAGTCGCCGGGCCGCCGGTGGAAGTGCGTCTTGCCCGCCAGGTGCAGCGCGTACCCGGCGCCCCGGAGCACGTCCACCAGGTCGTCGCCGCGCAGCACGTGCTGCGCGGCGCTGTTCTGCCTGACCCGGTGCGCGGACGGGTACCGCCCGGTGAGCAGGCTGATCCGGGCGGGCACGCACAGCGGGGACGTGGTGTACGCCCGCTGGAGCTGGGCGCCGGTGCCCATCAGCCCGTCGAGGAAGGGCATGGTGTCCAGGGGGAATCCGCTCGCGGCCGTCCAGCCGGCACGCTGCTGGTCGGTCATGATGAGCACGATGTTCGGTCGCTTCACAGGAACGGTCTCCATCGTCAGCGTTTGTCGTACATCGGCTTGGTGTAGTCCTCGCCCGGTTTCCAGTTGGGGAAGGCGTAGTCGTCCAGGCTGACCTTCGCGCCCTTCTTCCTGGCCGCCGCGATCGCGCGGTCCCGGTCCTTGGCGGTGTCGCTGGACAGCTTGGTCAACGCCGCGCGGACGTCGGTGACGTCGCCGGTGAGCGCGCCCTGCACGATGTCGCCGAGGGCGGGACGCACCGGCTTGGACGCGATCTGCACCTGCTGGATGTCGGCGTTGCCGGCGATCGGGTCGGGGGCGAGGCGGACGCTCTCCCGGAACCAGCCGATGAGCTTCTTGTAGGCGGGGTGCGCCTGGGACCGGTCGACGACGTCGATGTCGCGCGGGGGCTGCGACATGGTCTCGGCGACTCGGCGGGAGTAGTCGGGGGTGGCGAAGTAGTCGCTCAACAGGGTGTTGGCCGCCTGGGCGTGCTCGGTCGTCGGTGACAGCCAGTAGTCTCCCGGCTGGGGCACATGGTAGGTGGCCACGGCGGTGCCCGCGTCGGGCACCAGCATCGGCCCGACGCCCAGCTTCTCCCCGAACTCCGGCATGTCCTGCAGTGCCACGCCGGGGCACCACGGGCCGTCGAAATAGTACGCCGCCAGCCCCGCGGTCCACCGGGCCCGCGCCACGTCGTCGACCCAGGAGTTGGACCCCGGTACGAGCACCTTGTCGTCGCGCAGCGAGACGAGGAACTCGATCACGTCGAGGTATTCGTCGGCGTGGAACTTGTACTCGCCGCTCTCGTACAGCCTTCCCTGCCCGCCGGCGAACCCGGCCGCCTGCGCCATGTCGTGGACCTGCTCGCCCAGCCGGTCGGGCATGCCGATGTTCCACACCCAGCCGTAGGTGCCCTCGCCGGCGGACTGTTGCACCGCGCGGGCCGCCGCGCGGAACTCGTCGTAGGTCTTCGGCGGCGCCTGCGGGTCCAGCCCGGCGCGCCCGACCAGTTCCGTGTTGAACCAGGGCACCGCGACGTAGACCTGGTGGCTGAAGATGGGAAACGCGTAGATCTTGCCGTCGAAGATGTGCACGCCCTCGACGAGCGAGTCCTTGACCCGGGCCCTCGCCTCCTCGCTGAGGTTCAGCGGCTGCGCCCATCCGGCGGCGACGAGCGCGGCGGCGGGCAGGTTGAGCCCGGCGTTGGAGCGGATGTCCGGCAACTGGTTGCTCTGCTTGGCCAGTTGCAGCGCCTGGCCCATCTTCGCGGGGTTGTAGTACGTGTACTGGACGGGGACGCCGCCGGGGCTCTTGGCATACGTGGCGAAGATCTCCGCCTTCGCCTTCTGCAGCTGGTTCTGGTGGTCCCACCAGGTCAGCGAGGCGCCGCCGCTGCCTCCGCCTCCGCCGCACGCACTGGCCGCCGCCGCGACGGCCAGGGTGCCCGCCGCGGCGAGGAACCCTCGCCGAGTCATCGCGCTCATCGGTCCTGCCTTCCACCCCGCGGCGGTAAAAGGTCTTGTGAAGCAATGTTGCCGCGTGGCAAAGTCATTCTTGCCACGCGGCATGCCGCGCGGCAAGACTCTTTCTCGAAGTCGGCTCCCGATCTGGAGGTGGACGGTTGTGGTGACACAACGTGACGTGGCGCGGCTGGCGGGAGTCTCCGTCCGGACCGTCTCCAACGTCGTGAACAACTTCGCCTACGTGTCCGAGGAGACGCGCGCCCAGGTGCAGCGGGCCCTGGAGGAGCTCGACTACCGGCCCAACCTCGCGGCCCGCAGCCTGAACCGGGGGCGCTCCAACCTGCTGGCCCTCGTGCTGCCGCTGGACGTGCCGTACTTCACCGAGCTGGCGGCCCACGTGGTGGACCAGGCCGAGGAGCGCGGGTACACGGTGCTCATCGACCGCACCGAGGGCGTGGCGGAACGCGAGCGGCAGATCATCATGCGGCGCGACCGCTCGGCCATCTTCGACGGGTTCATCCTCAGCCCGCTCGGCCTGACCGAGGACGAGCTGCGTCGCTGGGTGGGCAAGTGCCCGGTGGTGATGCTCGGCGAGATGCAGGTGGAAGGCGTGGACCACGTCGCCATCGACGACACCGCCGCCGCCCGGTGCGCCACGGCGCATCTGATCTCGCTGGGCCGCACCAGGATCGCCGCCATCGGGGTGCCCCACCGGCCGCTGGCGGAGGCCGCCGAGGTGGCCAGCGTGGCGCGGTGGGAGACCTCCGCGCACCGGTCGGCCGGATACGGCCAGGCGCTGGCCGAGGCGGGACTGCCCGTCCGGCCCGAGCTCGCCGTGCCGGTGCGGCGATACCAGCGCGAGGACGGCCGGCGCGCGATGGAGCGCCTGCTCGACCTGGCCGAGCCGCCGGACGCGGTGTTCTGCTACAACGACCTGCTGGCCGTCGGGGCGGTGCGGGCGGTGCTTTCGCGAGGGCTACGGGTGCCGCAGGACGTCGCCGTCGTCGGGTTCGACGGCATAGAGGAGGGCCGGTTCGCCAATCCGGCGCTGACCACGATCGCGCCCGACAAGGCGCGGATCGCCGAGCTCGCCGTGGCCCGCCTGCTGGAGCGCGTCGAGGGCGACCAGAGCCCGCCCGCCCAGATGGAGGCGCCCTGGAGCCTGGTGGTCGACGCGAGCAGCACGGGCGTTCCCGGGCAGGCCGCTCCGGAGGTGCGCGGATGACGGTCGCCCTCTCTCCCGCGCGGGCCCCCGCCGGCGCGGGGCGGCCGCGCCGCCCCCGTGGCGCCGGGCGCACCACCACGTACGTCTGGCTGTTCCTGACCCCGACCGTGCTGCTGTACGGCGCGTTCACCGTCTACCCGATCGTCGGCAGCTACGTCTACTCGCTCACCGACTGGAACGGGTTCGACGCCAGCCCGTCGTTCATCGGCGTGGCCAACTACCGCGAGGTCCTGGCCGACCCGATGTTCTGGAGCTCGTTCCGGCTGACGCTGACGTTCATGGTCGTCGCGGTGCCGCTCCAGGTGCTGACCACCCTGCTGGTCGCGATCGTGCTCAACTCGCCCCGCATGCCGCTGCGCAGGCTGTTCCGTACCGCGCTGTTCCTGCCGGTGGTCACCACCACGGCGATCGTCGGCGTGGTCATGCAGTTCGTCTTCGACCCGGCGAGCGGCCCGGTGAACCTCGCGTTGCGCGGGACCGGCCTGGTGGGGGACGGCGTCGACTTCCTCGGCCAGTCGTCGACGGCGCTGGGCACGACGATCGCGGTGTACGTGTGGAAGTGGTTCGGGATCACCCTGGTCTACTGGCTGGCCGCGTTGCAGACCGTGCCCGACGAGGTGTACGAGGCGGCGCGTCTCGACGGCGCCGGCGCGCCGGCCACCCTGCGGCACATCACCATGCCCCTGCTCAAACCGTTCCTGGTCATCATCACCCTGCTGTCGATCGAGGCGTCGTTGCAGGTCTTCGACCTGGTCCTGACGATGACCGGGGGCGGACCGTTCTACTCGACCGAGGTGATCGAGGTGTACATCTACCGGTGGGCCTTCGCCTCGACGGTGCCCCGGCTCGGGTACGCGTCCGCGGCCGCGGTCCTGTTCGGCCTGTTCGTCTGCGTCATCGGGCTGCTGCAACTCCTCGCTGTCCGCGCCACCCGCAAGGCCAGGGGTGCGGTATGAACCTGTCCAAGGCGCTGCGCCGGCTGCCCTGGTGGCTGGCCGCCGCCGCACTCGCCATCGGCTGCCTGATCTGGATCTACCCGTTCCTGTGGATGGTCGCCGCGTCGCTGAAGACGTCGGCCGAGGTGTTCACCCAAGGGCTCGACCTGCTGCCGGGCGACCCGCAGTGGGAGAACTACGAGCGCGCCTGGGGGGACGCCCAGTTCGGGAGATATCTGCTCAACACCGTGATCGTCACGGTGGCCACGGTGGTGATCGTGGTCGTCAGGTGCGCCATGGCGGGCTATGTGCTCGCCCGCCACGAGTTCCGCGGGCGCAAGATCGTCATGGGCGCTCTGATCGCCACCCTGTTCGTGCCGGCCGGCTACACCATCATCCCGCTGGTCGACCTCGCCCAGCGGCTGGGCATGCTGAACTCGCTGACCGGCATGGTCCTGGCGATGTCGGGCGCCGCGCACGTGGCGGCGATCCTCCTCTACATCGGTTACTTCCGCGGCATCCCCAAGGAGCTGACCGAGGCCGCGCTCATGGACGGCGCCGGGTTCGCGACCGTCTTCTTCCGCATCATGCTGCCGCTGGCCAAGCCGGTGACGGCCACGGTGACCGTGCTCACCTTCCTGAACACGTGGAACGCGTTCTTCCTGCCGCTGGTCTTCACCTTCTCCCGGCCCGACCTGCGCACCGTCAGCGTCGGCATGCTCGCGTTCGTCGGCGAGAACGCCACCGACTGGTCGGGCATGGCCGCCGCGGCGACGATCTCGCTGCTGCCGGTCGTCGCGCTGTTCATCGCCCTGCAGCGCTACTTCGTCGAAGGCATCGCCGGCGCCGTCAAGTCCTGAGCACATCCCTACCGAAAGTGAGCATCGTGCCTGAGAACCCCGTGGTTCCCCGCCCGGAGTATCCCCGCCCGCAGTTCGTCCGTACCGCATGGCAGTGCCTGAACGGAACCTGGCAGTTCGAGAGAGACCCCGGAGATTCCGGGCTGGAGCGAGGCCTGCTCGACCGGGACCTGACCGGCGAGATCGTCGTGCCGTTCTGCCCCGAGGCGCCGCTGTCCGGCGTCGGCGACCCCGACTTCCATCCGGCCGTCTGGTACCGCCGCACCGTCCGGGTGCCGCAGGCGTGGGCGGGGCAGCGGGTGCTGCTGCACTTCCAGGCGGTGGACCACGACGCCACGGTCTGGGTCGACGGCGTAGAAGCCGGCCGGCACCGGGGCGGGTTCACCCCGTTCACCTGCGACCTGGCCGCCGCGGCCGACCCGGCGCACACGTACACCGTGGTCGTGCGCGCCCGGGACCCCCGCACCGGGCCGCAGGCGCGCGGCAAGCAGGCGACCGCCTACGAGGGCAGGGGCGCGCTCTACGGACGCACCACCGGCATCTGGCAGACGGTGTGGTGCGAGCCCGTGCCCGGCCCGCACCTCGGCCGGCCGCGGATCACGCCCAACGTCGCCGCGTCCGCGTTCCGCGTCACGGTGCCGGTGTCGGACAACCGCGCCGGGCACGAGGTGCGGGTGACGGTGTCGGACCAGGCCGGCGACCTCGGGCAGGCGCGGGCGCGCGCCGACCTCGACCTGTCCGCCGAGGTGTGGCTGCCGCTGCCGGCCGACCGGGTACGCCTGTGGCGCCCCGAGGACCCGCACCTGTACGACCTGCGCATCGACCTGCTCGACGGCGACGGCGCCGTGGTCGACACCGCGACGAGCTACGCCGGGCTCCGCTCGGTCGCCATCGACGGGCACGCCGTCCTGCTCAACGGCGAGGCGTGCTTCCAGCGGCTCGTGCTCGACCAGGGCTACTATCCCGACGGCCTCATGACCGCGCCGACGGACGAGGCCCTGCGCCGCGACATCGAGCTGGCCGTGGCCGCGGGGTTCAACGGCGCCCGGCTGCACCAGAAGGTGTTCGAGGAGCGCTACCTCCACCACGCCGACCGGGCGGGGTTCCTGGTGTGGGGCGAGTTCGGCGACTGGGGCGCCAACATCGGCGGGCCGGCCGGCGACAACCAGCAGCCGACCGCGTCGTTCGTGACCCAGTGGCTGGAGGCGGTCGAGCGCGACTACTCGCACCCGAGCATCGTCGGCTGGTGCCCGCTCAACGAGACCTGGCAGCGGCTGCACGACCGGATCACCGTGCTCGACGACGTCACCACGGGCATGTACCTGGCCACCAAGGCGGCCGACCCCACCCGCCCGGTGCTCGACGCGTCCGGCTACGCGCACCGGGTTCCCGGCGCCGACGTCTACGACTCGCACTGCTACGAGCAGGATCCCGAGGTGTTCGGCAAGCTGATGGCCGGCCTGGCCGAGGGGGAGCCGTACGTCAACGCCGACCGCGACGGCACGGCCTGGTCGGTGCCGTACCGCGGGCAGCCGTACTTCTGCAGCGAGTTCGGGGGCATCTGGTGGAACCCGGACGTGCGTCCCGGGGAGAGCTCCTGGGGGTACGGCGAACGGCCCACGAGCGAGGAGGAACTCCAGCGGCGCTTCGCCGGGCTGGTCGCGGTCCTGCTGGACGACCCCCTGATGTTCGGCTACTGCTACACCCAGCTCACGGACGTCTTCCAGGAACAGAACGGCATCTACCGCTTCGACCGTACGAGCAAGCTGGACGTCTCGCGGATCCGCGCGGCGCAGCAACGGCCGGCCGCCATCGAGCGGGCCCGGCCCGGGGCGCAGGCCTCCACGTCCTCCTCCTCTTCCCCCACCACGTAGATCGGTGACCTGGATGTCTGGTGCTGCAGGCGGGCGGGGCGTGCGGGCCCCGGCCGCGACGACACGTCGGAGACTGGCCATCGCCCTGATCGCCGTCCTGGCGCTGCTGTGCCCGGGGATCCCGGCCCTCGCCGAGCCGGAGCCCGGGCGCGGGCCGGCCGCCGGCGCCCCGGAGGACAGGACGATCGAGGTCCGCGGCCGGGTGGTGGACGCCCGCGGCGGCGCGCCGGTCGAAGGGGCCACCGTGCACGCCTCCAGGTCCGAGGCGTTCGCCACGACCGCGAAGGACGGCACCTTCACCCTCACCGGCGTGCCGGACAGCAGTGCCCTCGTGGTCGCGGCCAAGGAGGGGTACGCCTTCGTGTCCACGACCACGGGCGGCACGGTCACCCTGAAGCTCGAGCGCGACACCGCACCGGCCAGGGCGGAATATCCGCGTCCTGACGCCGACCGGCGCCCGTTCACCGGCGGCGCCTGGATGTCGCTGAACGGCACCTGGTCGTTCGACTTCGATCCCGGCGACGTCGGGGAACGGGAGCGGTGGTTCGACCCCGGGCACACGTTCGGCAAGGCGATCCGGGTGCCGTTCGGCTACCAGTCGATGGCGGCCTGGGGCGAGGAGACGCTGGCGACCAAGGAGATCTTCCGCAGCGCCTTCTCCTCCTACCGCGGAACGGTGTGGTACCGGCGCTCCTTCACCGTCCCCGAGGACTTCTCCGGCCGGCAGACCAGGCTCCGCATCGGGGCCGCCGACTGGGGGGCGGCGGTCTGGCTCGACGGCGAGCCGGTGCTGCCCTACTCCGGCGACGGCTACACCGAGATCAGCGCCGGGCTGGGCGCGCTGGCTCCCGGCTCGACCCACACGCTGGCGATCCGGGTGGTCGCGCCTCCCACGACGCCCGACTCGCCGTACCCGATGGGCAAGCAGACGGGCGTTCCCGACGGCGAGAACACCGGCTGGTTCAGCGACGTCGGCGGCATCTGGCAGTCGGTGTGGATCGAGCCGTACGCCGGCGCGCGGCTCACCGAGACGCGGGTCACCCCCGAGCTGACCTTCGAGGCGGAGGCGCGCACGCCGTCCACGGCCGCCGCGAAGATCGGCATCGCGGCCGACGGCGCGGCGGACAGCGCCACCGTGCGGGTGAAGGACCCCCGCGGCAAGGTCGTCGGCACCGCCACCGTGCCGCTGGACGGCGGCCGGGGCACGGCGCGGATCCCGATCGAGCGCCCGCGCCTGTGGGAGCCGGACGACCCGGCGCTCTACACCGCCGACGTCCGTCTGGGCCACGACGACGGCATCAGGACGACCTTCGGGCTGCGCACGATCGACCGCAAATGGGCCCCCGGCCACACCGGTGAATACCAGTACATCCATCTCAACAACCGCCCGATCTACGTGCGCGGCGTCCTCGACCAGGGCTACAACCCGTGGGGCCTGTACACCTACACCGGAGTCACCGCCGGCCCCGATCTGCGCACCGGCACCGAGGCCGACCCCGGCCGCGGATCGATCCTGCTCGACCTGAAGAACGCCAAGAAGCTCGGGTTCAACGTCATCAGGAACCACCTCAAGGTCAACGAACCGGCCTACTACCACTGGGCGGACAAGCTCGGGTTGATGATCTGGTACGACCTCCCCAACGCGGGCTGGCACTCCCTGGGCGAGAAGGCGGAACGGCTCTTCGAAGGCCTGCTGCGCGCCACGTTCCAGCGCGATCACCATCACCCGTCGATCGTGATCTGGACGATGTTCAACGAGTCCTGGGGGATCAACGAGGAACCGTGGAAGCAGCCGATCCCGGCGGAGGCGTTCCCGTACGTCCGCAGGATGGTGCGGATCGCCCGCGACCTCGACCCGTCCCGGCTGGTCGTCGACAACTCCGCCTGCTGCGAGAACGGCCACCTCGACACCGACCTGAACGACTGGCACTACTACCTGGCCACGTACGACGAGTGGAAGAAGCTCCTCGACGGGTTCGACGCCCAGGTCAAGCCGGGCTCCACCTGGAACTTCAACGACGGCGCCCAGAGCGGGCAGCCGTGGCTCAACTCCGAGTTCGCCATCAGGGGCGGGCAGTTCCCCCACACGGCGGGCCTCTTCCGCGCCTACCCCAAGCTCAACGGCTACGTCGGCGTGCAGCTGGCCGAGACCGAGCAGGAGGTCCACAGCCCGGTCACCTTCGACCGGCAGCCGAACCAGCCGGAATTCGTGGACCATCGGGGCAAGGCCCGCGGCATCGAGATGTTCCAGCGCGACGACGCGATCTCCTTGATGGGCAGATCGGCGCGGACCGTCGAACGCGGCGGCACGATCGACGTCCCGGTCAGGATCAGCCACTTCGGCGACCGCGACCTCTCCCGCGCGAAGCTGCGGTGGAAGATCGGCGGGTACGACGACGAGGGCCGCTGGATCGCCGACGCCGGCGGCGGCTCGCGCGAGGTCGCACCGGCGCGGTACACCGTCACCGACGCCGGCACCGTGTCGGTCACCGCACCCGGCGAGCTGCGGGTCGGGCACCTGTGGATCTGGCTCGAGGCCGGCGGCAGGACCGTCGCCGAGAACTACCTCACCTTCGACACCCCCGGCCCCGGCGGCGAGACCGGCTTCCCCGCCGGCGAGGTGACGGCGCAGGAGTGGACCGGCGGGGCCCAGGCCCACACCACCGGCGGATCGGACCGGGTCACCGGTTACGGCCGCGGCTACTTCGAGTACGAGGTCAAAGTGCCCGAGGACGTGCGCGGGGCGCGCGGCGCGACCCTGGTCGCGGAGATCGCCTCCGCCCAGGCACGCGGCTGGTACGACCCCAACAACAAGACCAGCGCGCGCCGCCACCCCACCCGCCTCACCGTGTCCGCCGACGGCAGCCCGCTGCCCTCGATCGAGCTGCCCGACGATCCCCACGGTCCGGCGGCGCTGGCCGGCCGATCGCGTGGTTCCCTCACGGGGGACTTCGGCAACCGCTACGGCTACCGCGTCGCCGTCCCGATCACCGGGCGGCAACTCGGCGACGCGGACACCGTCACGCTGCGCTTCGCCTCCGACGGCGGCGGACTGTCGATCTTCGGCAACCGTTCCGGCCGCCACGGCACGCCGCCCACGCTGATCGGCGGCCGTGCCTCCGTGCCCGACGAACGCCCGCGGTTCAAGGCCGTCGACTCCCGGCTCTCGGTGTACCAGGCCCCGGCCGCGATCGCCCCCGGAAGCGGCGCGGGGACGGCGATCGTCTCCGTGGTCAACGACACCGGCAGGACGGCGAGGAACGTGCGGGTACGGATGTCGGCGCCGGAGGGCTGGACCGCGACCGCCGCCGAGCCGGACACGATCGGCTCGCTGAAGCCCGGCCAGGCCCGTCACGTCGCGTTCACCGTACGGGCGGAGTCGGACGTGCTGACCGGCCAGACCGCCGACTTCACCGCCACCGCGAGCTGGGGCGAACGCGCGATCCAGGTGACCAGCAGATCGACGGTGGCGTTCGACCCCGGGGCCTACCCCGAGGTCGGCGTGGACGACACCTTCGACACCGACTCCAGCGCCGGCTACACGGTCCACCAGCCGTCGGCGGGCGAGGCGCTGCCGACGCTGACCTTCGGCGCGGGCAGCCTGCGGGCGCAGGGTCCCGGCGCCTACTACGGGCTGGTCGCCCACGGTTCGGGGCCGGGCAGCTCCCGGGCCGTGGTGATCGTCGACCACGGCAGGTGGGCGGGCACGGGGAAGGGGCAGGACGCCCTGTTCAACGGGCTGGTCAAGGACGAGCGCAACTACGTCATGGCCTGGACCGGGATCAAGGGCCAGCACGGCGTCGACATCAGGATCGACGGCAGGCTCACCAGCGCCTGCTGCTCCACGGCGCCGCTCGAACCCGGCGACCGCTGGGCGTTCGCCCTCGACGGCAACACGATCAGCACCTGGGTCGACCGGGGGGAGGGCTGGGGCTGGTCCCAGATCATGACGGCCACGACCCAGGGCCGGATCGACTTCACCCGGCCGGGCGCGCTGAACGGCTGGCACTACGCCGCGGGCCTGCGCGGCAACGCAGGAACCCAGGAGATCGGCCGCTTGGAAGGACGCAGCGACCCTGGCTGAGCGCCCCGGCTCCGGCCCGGCCGGCTGACTTGGCCTGCTGACTTGCCCGGCTGACCCGGTTGGCCCGGCCGGGCGGGCGCGGTCAGCCGGGTCGGCCAGCAGGGCCAGTCAGCCGGGTCGGTCAGCCGGGTCGGTCAGCAGGGTCGGTCAGCCGGGCCGGTCAGCAGGGCCGGTCAGCAGGGCCGGTCAGCCGGTGCGGCGCGACCGGGCCAGAGCCAGCCCGCCGGCGGCCGCGCCGGCCAGCCCCACCACC